>JALTPW010000528.1 GCA_026999335.1 Chromatiales bacterium | reverse complement strand
CAGAAAACAGTGATCAGAGTCTGTTCAATACTGTTGCAAATACGGAACTTTCCAGCATACGTAGTGATTTGGAGATTTATAGCCATTTAGCGGCCAACAGGGATAATGACAAAAATCAAGAACTGAAGTTAAAGGTAGCGCAATCAATTCTGAGGCACGTAATGCTCATTCGCACCATTAACCCTGAAATTGAATCTTTACGTGGTGAGCCACTTGAAACAATCTGTTTGTTAACTGAGCCAGAAGCGAGAAAAATATTGAATGAGGCTGGCGATCCCCAGCTCGCTGGCTTGGCACATGAATACCTTCTGCGCATAGAACCCGAAGTAAGGAAGAGAATTGAGAAGGTGCAGAAAACCATGAGAGGCAGGCGTTGTTACATTACTCCGGAAATCAATGAAATAACGACTAAGATACCACGGGACACTAACCCGTGAGGCCGTATCGCTTATATGAACTGAGACTGAATTCGCTTGCAAAATAATTATGAGTGTTATTGTGCGAAACTTTTTATTTTCCCCCTTGCTGGTTATGCAAGCGCTTGTGGCGGTCACTTCTTGTACTGAAAGCACGAGTCAAACTCAGCTCAATGCTGTTGCAAGTGTGGAACTTTCAAGCATACGTAATGACTTGGATCAATACAGATTGATCATTAACAAAAATGCTGATGAAGATCTGAAATGAAGATCTGAAATTAAAGGTGGCGCAATCGATTTTGAGGCACCTAATACTCATTTGCACCGTTACCACTTGAAACGACCGGTTGTTAACCGAGCTGGAAACGGATCAAGGGCGTCTGGCAACCCTGAAGGGATAAAATGAAATGCAACACAAGGCATGGCCCGGGTTTATTCAATGGCTGGCACTCGGCGTCATAGTCATTGCCGTGGCGGCCTGCAAGGGTTCAGATGTGAACTTACGAGATGGAACCATGGTTAAAGCCAGTGCGGTGTATACGAACGAAGGCGTGATCAAACTGGCCAAGGCGGTCAAAAAGGGCAACAGCCAACAGATCAAGGCGCTGATTGCCGAGGGGGTGGATCCCAACGCCCGGGGCAAAGATGGCTACAACC
>JALTPW010000527.1 GCA_026999335.1 Chromatiales bacterium | reverse complement strand
CCGGATCACTGGGCCGGCAATGCCGATCTGCCGCTGATCGATCACGATCCACAGGCCGCACGGGCGACCTTGCGCGAGGCCGGTTTCAGCCGCGAACATCCCCTGCGGCTGAGCTATAAAACCTCCACGGATCCCTTTCGCGTGCGCCTTGCGACGGTATTGCAGAGCCAGTTACGCGAGGTGGGGATTGAGGTCGATCTGCGCAGTTACGACTGGGGCACCTTTTACGGCGATATCAAGGCCGGCAATTTTCAGATGTACAGCCTGTCCTGGGTGGGCATCAAGACACCGGATATTTTTCGTTATGCCTTTCACAGCGATGCGGTGCCTCCTAATGGTGCCAATCGAGGCCGCTTCCGTGATGCACAGACCGACGCATTGATCGCACAGGCGGCTGCGGCGCCGACACTGGAGGAACAGGCGGCGCTGTATCGCCACCTGCAAGCGCGTTTACTGGAGCAGCTGCCCTATGTGCCGTTGTGGTACGAGGATCATGTCTTTGCCGCACGCGAGGGCATAGCGGGCTATGTTCTGAGTCTGGACGGCAACTATGATGGGTTGGTGTCGGTGCGCCGTGAATAGGCCGGCCAATGTAGGAGCGGGCCATGCCCGCGATGGTTTTTTCCTTTCCCACAGAGCTTGTCGCTTTATTTGCCAATCAGGAAAAATCGCGGGCATGGCCCGCTCCTACAAAATAGTTGCGAGGCCAAAATGGTGAAAAGCGTGATCCTGATAAGTATGGCCGAACAGCGCCTGCAACTGCGCGAGGGAAGGCGTGTGCTGATGGACGTGGTGGTATCCACGGCGTTCAATGGTCCTGGCGAACAGCGAGGCAGTGAATGCACGCCGCGTGGCTGGCATCAGATCCGCGCCAGGATCGGCGCCGATGCAGCGTTCGGCACGGTGTTTGTTGGTCGCCGTCCCAGTGGCGAAATCTATACCCCGGCGTTGCGCGCGCAGTATCCACAGCGCGATTGGATATTGACCCGCATCCTCTGGTTGTCCGGGTTGGAGCGGGGACGCAACCGTCTCGGCACGGTAGATACCCAGCGTCGCTATGTCTATATTCATGGATGTCCCGACGGCGATGTGTTGGGCTTGCCCGGCTCCCATGGTTGCGTGAAAATGCGTAACCGCGAGGTGGTGGCGCTGTTCGATCTGGTTGAGGTGGGGACGCGGGTGTGGATCGGCGAGGAACCGTTGCCGGAGACCTTTCCCACGCCGCTACCCTGAAGCAACGGGTGCCTGTTCATCTTTCCAGTGAGCTGCCGCTACCTTTTTTTGGGCTACCGACGAACTTCCCACACGACGAAGGAATCCTCTCAGGCGATGATCGAAGGTCAACCCATCCTGTTCGGCGAAGTGCTGTTCGACTGTTTTGCGGACGGTAATATCGTCCTTGGCGGTGCACCATTCAATGTTGCCTGGCACTTGCAGGGGCTGGGGGTGACGCCATTGCTGGTCTCCCGTGTCGGCAACGATGAGCGTGGCAAGGTGGTGCTGCGTGTGATGCAAGAGTGGGGGCTGCCGGTGGATGCGGTGCAGCGGGATCCCGAAAAACCCACCGGGGTGGTGGCCATACAGGTAAAGGAGGGTGAGCCCAGCTATCATATCCTGCCCGATCAGGCCTATGACGCCATCGATGCCGGAGCGGCGCTGAGCGCCATGCAGCAGGCGCCGGCCGGACTGATTTATCACGGCAGCCTGATCCTGCGCAATGCTACGTCACGGGCGGCCCTGCTGCGCTTGCAGGCGGAGAGTGGACTGCCCATTTTTCTCGATCTCAATATTCGCGACCCGTGGTGGAATCCGGCCCATACCGTGCCTCTGCTGCGGGGCGCCACCTGGGTCAAGCTCAACAGCGATGAACTGAACAGCGCCATGCGCGGGCAGTTCGACGGTCTGGAGGCACAACAGCAGGCGGCGCGGGAGCTGTTTGTGCAGTGTGAACTGCAGATGCTGGTGGTCACCTGTGGTGCGCAGGGCGCCTTCATGGTGCTGCCTGAAGGCATCCTCAATGGTGTACCGGTGCCGGTGCCAAACCTGGTGGATACGGTGGGCGCTGGCGATGGTATTTCTGCGGTGCTGATCGCCGGGTTGATGCGGGGACATCCGCCGCAGCAGATGTTGGATCAGGCCATCGCCTTCGCCTCGGCCCTGTGCGAACGGCGCGGCGCAACGGCGCAGGATGAGACGCTGTATGCGCGCCTGCCGCTGGTTTGAGATTGCCGGCATGACACCGGTATTCAATGTCAAGATTATGCTTTGAATGTCGATAGTCTATGCTGAAAAAAAACTGAAAATCCCACTGCATACAAGAGCACCGAGGTAGCGTGAAGCCATCCGATAATCAAAAGCCTTTTCGTATTTTACTGGTCGATGACGAGGAGGTGCATCGTACTCTGGAGAAGGAGGTTCTGGATGGGCCTCAGTACATCATCAGTGAGGCTGGCAATGGCGAGGATGCGTTGGCCCTGTTGCGCGAGCAGGAATTCGACGTGGTGTTGCTCGATAAGCGCATGCCGGGCATGGATGGTGATGAACTGTGCCGGCGTATTCGTGGTGAGCTGGGGTTGGAGCTGTTGCCGGTGATCATGGTGACCGGCACCAATGCCCGCGAAGAGCTACTCAAGAGCATGCGTGCCGGCGCCAATGATTTTATTCGCAAGCCCTACAATCCACTGGAGCTGATCGCCCGTACCGAAAATTTTGCCGGCTACAAGCGCCTGACCGACCAACTGGAGGATGCCGAGACCCTGTTGTTCGCCCTCGCACGTATGGTGGAGGCGCGCGATGAGCATACCGGCGACCACTGTTCCCGCCTGGCGCACACCTCGGTGGTTATCGGCGAGGCGTTGGGGCTGAGCGAGGAAGAGCTGACCGCCCTGCGGCGCGGCGGAGTGCTGCATGATATCGGCAAACTCGGCATCCCTGACAGCATCCTGCTCAAGAACGGGCCATTGTCCGATGAGGAATGGGTCATTATGCGCCAGCACACCATCATCGGCGCCGAGCTGTTACAGGGGTTGAAGAGCATGGGCCTGACTTTGCCAGTGGTGAGAAATCATCACGAACGCTGGGATGGCGGTGGTTACCCGGACGGCCTGAAAGGCAAGAAAATCCCGCTGTTGGCGCGTATCTTTCAGTTTGCCGATATTTACGATGCCCTGGCCAATGAACGGCCCTACAAAAAGGCTTTTTCCGACGAAAAAATTCTCGCCATTCTGGAGGAGGAGACGGAGAAGGGTTGGCGCGATCCCGAGCTGATGCGGGTGTTTTGCGATATCCTGCAAAGCCGTCCGGAGGACTTGCGCATGCCGGCTTCGTCCAAGGCCGATATGGGAACGGAAATATTCGAGAATATCCTGCGTACCGGCGCCCTGACCTGGAGTGATGATGGCAGTAAGTAGCGATTCGCCGATACTGCATGAAGCAAAGGCCTTGTCGATTACACAATTACAGGGTTTGCAGGCGGTGCTGGATGAGCATGCCGTGGTTTCCATCACCGACGTCAACGGAAAAATCAGTTACGTCAATGACAAATTCTGTGACATTTCGGGATACCGGAGAGAGGAGTTGCTGGGGCGGAATCATCGCATTGTGAAATCGGCCGCCCATTCCGAGGGTTTCTTTCGCGACATGTGGCGTGTCATTGCCAATGGTGATACCTGGCAGGGGATGATCGAGAATCGTACCCGGGAGGGCGCTCCCTATTGGGTGCAGACCACCATCATGCCGCTGCTCAATGACAAGGGGAAACCCGAGCAGTATATTTCGATCCGCACCGATGTGAGTGAGCGCATTCGGGCACAAAGAGGGCTGGCGCATTTCAAGCATATCCTCGACCAGACGCTGGACTGCGTTTTTTTGTTTGATTCGCGCACGCTCAGATTTATGTATGTCAATCTGGGGGCGGTGGAGCAGGTGGGTTACACGGAGCCTGAACTGCTGGCGATGACGCCGCTGGATATCAAGCTCGGGTATGATGAAGCCCGCTTTCGTGAGACGATGGCTCCGCTGATCGGGGGGGA
>JALTPW010000526.1 GCA_026999335.1 Chromatiales bacterium | reverse complement strand
ACGACCGAAACAACTTGCACCTTCAACAACCCAACAACAAGCGGCACGGATAAACCTGACCGCCTGAAGACGGTGGTTTTAGCCTTAAAATGGGATAAAGAAATAACCCCGTAGCAAGCCTTGAACAATGTGTAGCGGGTGAATTTCCTCCCAATACCCTGCCCTTTGGAAGGAATTGCATATCCGTGTCGTGCGCACAGTGCACACTACACCTGTTTGTAGCGTGCGCTGTGCGCACGATGTTTTGGGAACGTTTACTCAGCAAGTTAAATGTAACGGAGTAGAATTAGTTTATTGACAACTCATAATTGCGAAATCATTTCCTCCAGGCGTTTTGGGGAAACGGGCTGCGAGGTCTTCAATTTTTGGGCAAATACTGAAACACGATATTCCTCCAGCATCCAGCGCAATTGAAGCAAAGCAGGTTCCACTTTTTTCTTGTGTTCCAGTTTTTGCTGATAAATAGCAATAAATGGCTTTAACCTTGCCATCCGTTCCTTGTCGGCTGCCGGCGTCTGCTGCAATTTTTCGATACGCTGTTCCACCGCGCGCAGAAAGCGTGGCACATGCTGCAACCATTCAAAGGGCGTATGAATCAGGCAACCGGGATAAACCAGTGCCGCTAATTGCTGTTGGATATCTTTTACCGCATCCATGGCCTGAATAGGTAGCTGACCGCGCAGCCGTTTTTGCACCGCGTGATGGCGAGCAATGATATCGCCAGCCAGCTGCCCCACCGCACTCGCCACCGTCATCAGTGCTGACTGTCGAACATCCATGATGCGCGTAAAATCGGACTGGCTGCGGACATCATGACCGTCAGGAAAAAAGCAGCGATCGATGATCAATGCCTGTAGATCAGTTTTTAGTGCCTCACAGTTGTCGATGCCCACGTATTGCAGGCACAGGTTGTCGATGCCCGGCAGGTTACGGCGCAGATACTTGTAGGGCTTGGGCAGGGTCAGGGCCACCAGTGCGCGCAAACCCGCACGGTGGGCCTCAGCGGCGCGCGCCTCGGCATCGAAGAGCTGGATGGCCAGACTGCCGTCGCCCTGCACCGCCAACGCCGGAAAGGCACGAAAACGACTGCCGGCACGCTCGATCTCGACAAAGGACGGCAGATCGCCGAAATCCCAGCGGCGGATATCGCTGCGTTCCCAGTGATGTTTATCCAGTGTCTGTACGAAATCGTCACTGGCGTATTCACCGAATTTTGCCTGCAACACGGGCAGGTCGCGGCCGTGAGCAATGACCCGCCCCCTGGCATCGATGACCGCATAACGCATACGCAGGTGATCGGGCAAGGCCACCACGGGCCAGGCTTCCACCGGCACATCGACACCATAATGCTGTTTCAACAAGCGTTCCAGGGCGGCCAGCAGGCCTCCGCCGGGCCGCTCATCGGACAGTCGCCGCACTAGCGAGGCGGCCGTATCCGGCACCGGCACCAATGCTTTGCGGATGGGTTTGGGTAGGCCCTTGAGCAGTGCTGTGACACGCTCCACCAGCAACCCCGGCACCAACCATTCGAAGGGTTCGGGGTCGAGCTGGTTGAGCGCCCCCAGCGGCACCAACGCACTGACGCCATCGTCCTCGCCGCCCGGATTGAAACCGTAGCGCAGGTGCAGGCGCACGCCATTGACCTCCATCTCACCCGGATATTCGCGATCACCCAGGCTGGCGCGCCCGGGATGGATAACCAGCTCATGCGGCAGTTTGAGCAGATCCGGCGCATCGGCCTCGGCCTGCCTGCGCCACTTTTCAAACAACGCGCCACTGTGGATATCTCCAGGCAGGCAGTGATCGAAAAAAGCAAACAGCTGCGCCTCGTCAGCCAGCACGTCACGCCGACGACCGCGTGCCTCGATATCCTCCGCCTCGTGGATCAGGGCCTGATTATGACGCATAAATTCGGGCACATCGCCTTTCTGCCCACGACGGGTGGTGGGCCGGTAATTGCCGGCAATCAGCGCCTCACGGATAAAGATTTCACGCGCCACCGGGATATCGATGGGGCCAAAATGCACCTGTTTTCCCGACTGAATCAGCAGGCCGTAAAGGGTTACTGTCTCCAGCGCCGTGACCTGTGAACGCCGCACGTCCCAGCGTGGCTCCGTGTAGCTGCGCTTGACCAGATGCCGTGCCAGCGGTTCGATCCACTCCGCTTCGATGCGGGCGATGCCACGCGCATAGAGCCGGCTGGTCTCGACGACCTCCGCCGCCATCATCCACTTGGGGCGTTTCTTCGCCACCGCCGAACCGGGGAAGAGATAAAATACCGAATTGCGTGCACCCTGGTATTTTTGCGGGCCCTTACGCGGCCGGGAGGTGCGACCCTTTACCGCAGCGGGCTTGTTGTCGTCCTCCTCCAGCCGATGACCGAGATTACCCAATAGACCGGTAAGCAGGGCGCGGTGCAAAACCGCATCATCGGCAGGTTCACTGTTCATATTCAGCCCCATATCCCGCGCCTGCGTCTTCAACTGCTGCCAGGTCTCGCGCCACTCGCGCATGCGCATGAAGGCGAGGAAGGATTTTTGGCAGTATTTGCGCAACTGGCTGTTGGACAGGTGTTTACGCTGTTCCTCGAAGTGTCGCCACAGATTCAACAGGCTGACGAAGTCCGAGTATTCATCGGCAAACCGCCGGTGCTGTTCGTCGGCCTGCTGCTGTTTCTCCTGCGGACGTTCGCGCGGATCCTGAATACTCAGGGCACTGGCGATCACCAGTACTTCACTCAGACAGCCCTGCCGCCCTGCCTCAAGAATCATACGGCCGATGCGCGGATCCAACGGCAAACGCGCCAGCTGCCGGCCCAGGGGCGTGAGTTGGTTGTGTTTATCCAATGCACCCAACTCGTGTAAAAGGCGATAGCCATCGTGGATGAAGCGCCGATCCGGTGGATCGATGAAGGGAAATTCCTCCGGATTACCCAGCCCCAGCTGGCGCATTTGCAGGATCACCGAAGCCAGGTTGGTGCGGCGCAGTTCCGGCTCGGTGAATTCGGGCCGGGCGAGGAAATCCTCTTCCGAATACAGACGGATACAGACGCCGGCGGCAACGCGTCCGCAGCGCCCGGCACGTTGATTGGCCGAAGATTGGGCGATCTTTTCGATGGGCAGGCGCTGCACCTTGCTGCGGGTGCTGTAACGGCTGATGCGCGCGCTGCCGGGGTCGATGACGTAACGGATACCCGGCACCGTGAGCGAGGTCTCGGCGACATTGGTCGCCAAAATAATACGCCGCCGCGCACTGCTCTTGAAAACGCGGTTCTGCTCCGTCGCGCTGAGACGTGAATACAGCGGCAGGATCTCCGTGTGCGCGGGATGATGTTTACGCAAGGCCTCGGCGGTATCGCGAATCTCGCGCTCGCCACTGAGGAAGATGAGGATGTCACCCCGGTGGTCGATGGCCGCGACTTCGTCCACCGCATCGAGAATGGCCTGCTGCTGATCGCGATCCCGCTCATCGTCATCGCCCTGTAGCGGGCGGTAACAGATCTCCACCGGATAATTGCGCCCGGAGACCTCGATCACCGGCGCAGGGCTGAAGTGCGCCGCAAATCGTCCGGTGTCGATGGTGGCCGAGGTGATAATCAGCTTGAAATCCGGTCGTTTATGCAGCAGGCGTTTAAAATAACCGAGCAGGAAATCGATATTGAGGCTGCGCTCGTGGGCCTCGTCGATGATCAATGTGTCGTACTGGCTGAGCACACGATCCCCCTGCAACTCGGCCAGCAGGATGCCATCGGTCATCAACTTGATGTTAGCCTCTGGCCGGATATGGTCGGAAAAACGCACCTTGTAACCCACCACCTGCCCCAGCTCAGTGTTCAGTTCTTCGGCAATGCGTGTGGCAACGCTGCGTGCGGCAATGCGGCGTGGCTGGGTGTGACCGATGAGCCCGGCGCTGCCGCGCCCCACAGCAAGACAGATCTTGGGCAGCTGAGTCGTCTTGCCGGAGCCGGTCTCACCGGCCACGACGACGACCTGGTGTTTTTTGATGGCCGCGGCGATATCGCGCCAACGACCGC
>JALTPW010000525.1 GCA_026999335.1 Chromatiales bacterium | reverse complement strand
CCCGCCGACAGTCTCAAGATCGATCAAAGCTTCGTGCGCGACATCACCTGCAATCCCCAGGATCGGGAGATCGTCACCAGCATCATCACCATGGCCCACGCCCTGGGACTGACGGTGATCGCCGAAGGAGTGGAGACCCGGGGTCAACTGAAACTGTTGCGCAAACTGCGCTGTGACCAGATCCAGGGTTACCTCATCGGCCACCCGGTGCCCGCCGCGCAGGCCACCGAGGTGCTGGCACGGGCCGGAACTGAAGACCCGAAACATGCATCAGGACGAGGGACACAGACGTGAACCCACAACGCACCCTGCTACTGGTCGACGACGAAGAAAACATCCTCCGCGCCCTCACCCGGGTGCTGCGCGGTGACGGCTACCGGATCCTGCGCGCCAGCGGTGGTGGCGAAGGCTTGACGCTGCTGGCCAAGCACCCCGAGGTGGGGGTTATCCTCTCCGACCAGCGCATGCCCTCCATGACCGGCATCGACTTCCTCTCCCAGGTGCGGGAACGATCCCCCGACACCGTGCGCATGATCCTCTCCGGCTACACCGACCTCAAGACCGTCACCGACGCCATCAATGAGGGCGCAGTGTACAAATTCCTCACCAAACCCTGGGAAGACGAGCTGCTGCGTGCCAACGTGGAAGAGGCCTTCCGTTACTGCGAGCTGGGGCGTGAGAATGAGCGCCTGACCCGGGAACTGCAGGCCAGCAACGAGGAACTGGAGCGGCGCGTAAAAGAGAAGACCCGCCAGGTACTGCTCAACCAGCAGGTACTGGCCATCTCTCAGGAGGTACTGGAACACCTGCCCGCCGGCGTGCTGGGCATCGACGACGACGGCATCATTGTGCTCGCCAACCGCCAAGCCCACGCCCTACTGAGCCGCAGCGGCCAGAATCTGCTGGGCCAAGCCGCCGAGACGCTACTGTCCCCGGCCATCTGCGCACTGTTCCGGCATGCCGCCGATCAGCCGGCCGACGCCCGCGACATCCCCCTGGGCGAGACCGCGGTGGATGTGCACTGCGGGCGCATGGGCCAGGACACCCAGTCCCAAGGCACCATCGTGGTGCTGA
>JALTPW010000524.1 GCA_026999335.1 Chromatiales bacterium | reverse complement strand
GCTCGGCGATGATGGCATCGTGGTTGGCCAGCCCGGTGAGGGAGTCGGTACTGGCTGCCACGCGCAGGCGGTCTTTTTGTTGCTGGGTGCGGGCCAGACTTTCTTCCAGCGAGGTGACCTGCGCGACGTGGTAGGTCTCAATGGCCAGGGAGATATCCAGGCAGACGATCTTGTGCAGAAAGGATTCGATTTTCCGGCCATCACCGTTCGTCGTCCACAGGTGATCCGGGATGCGGGCAATGATGAATTGGCTGAGCCAGTAGTAGGCGCAGTTGTAGAGACTCAGGCTGAGGCCAATCCAGGCGTGGGCCTGACCGACACGCAGACGTGTCTCGAAGTATTCCAGGGTGTCGAACTCCATGCCCAGGCTGCGCACATAGTTTGTCTGGGTGGCTTTCAGACGTTCGATATCGAAGCCGTCGCTGAGCATCTCCTGCACTTCGTCGACGCTATCCAGCCAGTCGTAGAAGTCATTGACGATAGCGGTGATGTTGGGGCGGATGACCTCTGTTTGCAGGCGCCGGGCGAGGACGTGATCTTCTACGGAGAAATCCAGCCAGCGCAGGCGCTGATGAATCTTGTCATCATCGAAACCAAACTTCTCGCAGTAGGGTTGAGCCATAAACGTGAGATGCTCTAACGTTGAACTTTCCTCGATCAACTATATCATACGCCAAACCGTCACGAGGTTAGCCTAACCTGATGTCACAACAAGCAGCCATCCTGCAAACGTCACCCAACGAAACCCTGGTCAAGGTAGAACAGCTGACACGTCGCTTCGGTGTACAGGCGGTCGTCGACAACGTTGACTTCGAGGTGCGGCGTGGTGAAGTGTTGGGCTTTCTCGGCCCCAATGGTGCCGGCAAGACCACCACCATGCGCATGATCACCGGCAATCTTGCGCCCAGTGCGGGACGGGTGACCATCAACGGTTTCGATATCCTCGACCAGCCCAAGGCCGCCAAGGCGGAAATCGGCTATCTACCGGAACAGCCGCCGGTATATCGCGAACTGACGGTGGACGAATACCTGCGCTTCTGTGCGCGCCTCAATCGCATCACGCGCGACCGGGTGGCGCAGGCGATGGCCTCGGCCAAGGAGCGCTGTGGCCTCGGCGAGGTGGGCGCGCGCCTCATCGGTAATCTGTCGAAGGGTTACCAGCAGCGCGTCGGCATTGCCCAGGCGATTATTCATTCTCCGACGGTGGTGGTGCTGGATGAACCCACCGTGGGTCTCGACCCGATCCAGATTCGCGAGATCCGCCACCTGATCCGTGAGCTGGGCGGTGAACACAGTGTGATCCTTTCCACCCACATTTTGCCGGAGGTGCAAGCCACCTGTGACCGGGTGCAGATCATTAATCGTGGCCGACTGGTGATGAACGACAGTATCGAGGCCCTGACCCGCCGCCGCGAGACCGCCACTCTGCTGCTGCGTCTGGCGCGACCGCCACAGGCGGAGGAGATCCGCACCTGCATTCCCGGCATTGCTCAGGTGGAGGAGCGTGATGACGGCGCTTTTTTGTTGCGTTTTGCCGATGGTGGAGCAAATGCTGGCACGATGGCTGAGCAGATGGCGCAGATTGTCGTGGAGCAAGGTTGGGGCCTGCGGGAGCTGAGCCCGGAACGGCGTTCGCTGGAGCAGATCTTCGTCGATATCACGACGGGCGATGTCAACAGCGGCAGCGACACGGAGACCGCCACATGATGGCCTTCATCATCGCCGGGCGCGAGCTGCGCTCGTTGTTCCTGTCCCCCATGGCCTGGGCCATCCTCGCCGTGGTCTGTGGCATCTGTGCCTGGTTCTTTCTCGCCTACCTGGACTTTTTTCTGCAGATCCAGCCGCGTTTGGCCGCCGTTCCCGGTGGGCCGGGTGCTGCCGACATTGTCGTTGCGCCGTTGTTCAGCACGGCCGCTACGGTGTTGTTGCTGGTGGTGCCACTGCTGACCATGCGCTTGATCAGCGAGGAGCGCCGGGCGCAGACTTTACCGCTACTGCTGTCGGCGCCGCTGTCCATGACCGAGATCGTGCTCGGCAAGTTCCTCGGCGTGCTGGGCTTTGTGCTGGTGATGTTGTTGTTGATCGCCGCCATGCCGCTCAGTCTGCTGGCCGGTGGCACGCTGGATCTGGGCCTGTGGGCTGCCGGTGTGTTGGGCCTGCTGTTGTTGCTGGCCAGCTTTTGCAGTATCGGTCTGTACCTGTCCACACTGACCGCGCAGCCGGTGGTGGCGGCGGTGAGTACCTTCGGTCTGCTGCTGTTGTTGTGGATTCTCAATCTCGCCAGCGCTGGCGCGGACGACAAGGGCCTGCTCGATTACCTGTCGTTGATGAGCCATTTTCAGCCCCTGCTGCGTGGTATCTTCAGCAGCACCGATATCGCCTATTATCTGTTGCTCATCGGTACCTTTCTGGTGCTGAGCATTCGCCGGCTGGATGCCGACCGGCTGCAACATTGAACGAACAGAGCGGCTAGGAGTGGATATCCATGCCACTGTTAAGTGAATCTCGACTGCAATGGTGATGTTTACACCTTGAGGTCAGTGCATTAAAGCTTGAGAAAATGCAATGAGTTAGGCGATCATGAGGGGGCTTGCTGAGCACCAGTTAGAGGCAATGGAGAGGCCCTTAAATTTGATCCTGAAATATTACGTCAAATCGGATTGGAGCAGGGAAACAATAGTGATCCGGTGGAAAAACAGCAACGTTAACAGTATCCGTTGTCCACATAGATTCGACAGTGGGCATAGTATCGAAGTTAGTTATAGACAATCAAAAACTAAATTATCGTCTATACAAAAGGTGATGATCAAGAAACGGGTGGCAAAGAAGTCCGGGTTGAATTAAAGCGCTAACGAACCCTCAAGCTGATGTAAATGACACAAATGACAGCACAGCTTATGGATGACGTTCTCTCAAGGGTATTAGCAACTGGTTTTCGCGAGCGTTTGTGGGTTGGATGCAATAAGTGGTGGGCATCGTAGGCGGTAAAATAATGCGGAGGGTCGGGAGATCACAAGAATGACCGCAATCCACGGCACCAAGCCTGCCGCCGTGTGATAAGTCATGAGTTCAAGCGAGAGCGAATAAAATGGTTGACACAGTTAACGACACATTTTTAAGGCAGTTATTGGACGGGGTCTCCAATCAATCTCCATGCGGAGATGATCTTGAGTATGACCCTGAATTCATCGAGATAGGAAAAATTGCCCAGGGCAAGCCTGAACAACAGATTGGAACGACCGTGATTCCCGCCCAACAGGCTGATTGGCGTGTAGTCGAAAACAAGTCAGTCGATCTGTTCAAGCGCACCAAGGATCTTCGTATTGCCGTCTATCTGACGCAGGCTCTGGTGCACAACAAGGGTCTGGTCGGTTTGAAAGATGGCTTGCTGTTGATCAAAGGCTTGCTTGACCAATACTGGGATGAGGTTCATCCTCGGCTGGATCCCAGTGAAGATAATGATCCAACGCTGCGCATAAACAGTATTGCTGCGCTCTGTGATGCTGAGATGATGCTGAAAGGAATACGCGAAGCGGTATTGGCGGATTCGAATGTTTTTGGTCGCTTTACACTGCGGGATATCCAGTATGCTGGTGGCAAGACGCCTGTTCCATCCAGCATGGAAGATACGGTTCCTGAGGTGGCCACCATCAATGCCGCATTTATGGATACGCATGTTGAGGATTTGCAGTTACTTGAATCCACGCTACTGCGATCAATAAAGACTGTCGCGGATATTGACGCTTTCTTGCTGGATAAGCTGGGTGCAGAACAAACGGCGAATTTTTCAACACTCACGCACATCCTGAACGAAGCCAGGCAGGTGATTGATGAGCAGCTCAATCGTCGGGGTATCGAGGGGGTTAGTGGGGAAAAATCTGTAGATGAGGACGTCGCTGCGACATCGAGTCATGGGGATGGGCCTGAAACAACGATGGCGAAAGTTGACATGACAAGTGGGGCGGCGGTTGTCGCCGCACCGGTATCCGGCGAGGTCAATAATCGCGAAGATGTGATTCGTCTGCTGGATATGGC
>JALTPW010000523.1 GCA_026999335.1 Chromatiales bacterium | reverse complement strand
AAAAACCGGTTCTCTGAAACCGGTTTTTTTGCGTCTGAACCCAGCCATTCCGGGGCCTTCCGGCCGGTTCAAGCGTATCCGGCCATTTCCATTCCATCCCGACATTGGCCCGCTCTGGCTCTCTCTTTGGTCGATATTCTCTGTGACAGGCCCTCGGAAGCGTACCCATCAAGTGCCGTTGCTACGCTTGCATGAGCCTATTAAATCAATGAGTTAGAGACGTTACCCAGGTTTGATTCGATTTCGGAAACCGACACCGGAAAACCGGGGCGAACATCCAGGGCGCTTACTAGCGAGTAGGGGGGGCAGGCAACCATGCTTGCACGTGCATAAGCCCAATCCAACCAGAAAATTCAAGTGGATCACGACACGGCGGTACAATGCCAATATGAGCCGCCCTCGTAACAACCGAATCGGACGCAACGATCCCTGCCATTGCGGCAGCGGGAAGAAGTACAAGCGCTGTCATGGAGCACTCCGACCTGTAGCTGCCCGCCATGATCCCCTGCCTCCCGAAGTACAGAGGGTGATTAAACAACATAAGGCAAAGGAGATGCAGCGTGAGAAGCAACAGGGACTAGGTAAACCCATCATCGGCACTGAGTTCAAGGGGTATCAGTTCGTCGCTGTCGGCAACAAGCTTCACTACGGTATGTGGAAGACGTTCTTCGATTTCCTAGGTGGCTACATCAAGGACACGCTCGGCTCCGATTGGGGCAACGCAGAAATCGCGAAACCGCTCGAACAGCGCCACCCAATCCTGCAGTGGTATGACGCCGTATGCCACTACCAGAAGAAAACGATCATCGAGCCCGGCAAGGTGTACTCCGCGCCCATGAGCGGAGCAACCGCCGCTTACTTCGGGCTTGCGTACAATTTGTATCTGCTCGCTCACAACGTCGAACTGCAGAGCCGCCTGGTACGGCGATTGAAAAATCCGGACCAGTTCCACGGTGCCTACTACGAGACATTTGTTGCGGCGTGCTTCATCCTTGCGGGCTTCGAACTGGCGCTCGAAGACGAAACCAACCCAAATTCGACCCACTGCGAGTTCACCGCCAAGAGTAAGGTAAGGGGGAAGATCTACTCCGTCGAGGCTAAGTCGCGCGCTCCAAACAAGGCGCACCTCGATGTTGGGAATCAGCTGTACAAGGCGTTGTGCAAAGATGCGAACCACTCGCGTATTGTGCTAATCGACGTCAATGTTCCGGAGGAACGGGCCGATACGAAAGAGAAATGGCTCCGAGAGTTGGTTCCAGCGATAAAGAGTCGAGAAGCTACTCTCAAGATCAATGGGGAGGCGGCTCCGCCCGCATATGTGATCATCACCAACCATCCCTACCACTACGACCTCGAAGGCACAGGGTCCAGTCGAGCCGCCATCGCAGAGGGCTTCAAAATTCCAGATTTTGGCGCGAGCGCCCAGTTTGGCAGTTTGATCGATGCATTCAAGGCGATGCAGAAGCACGCAGACGTTTTCGGACTGATAGACGCGTTTCGGAACTACCACATTCCCTCAACATTCGATGGAGAGATACCAGAGTTCGCCTTTGGGGAGGCGGAGCGCCGGTGGATCATAGGCGAGCAGTACGATCTATCGGCGTACGAGCATGGGGCCGTCGGAGTCTTAACGACGGCGACGGTTTCCGAGAAGGACAAAGTCGTGCATCTTGTCTTTTACATGGAGGACGGTCGCAATGTACTAACAAAGGCTCCTCTCACCGATGCGGATCTGGCTGCATATCGGCAACACCCTGAGACGTTCTTCGGTGTGCATCTCCAAGTCGGCAAAGAGACGAAAGATCCGCTCGCTCTGTTCGAGTTTTTCTACGATGTCTACAAGGATACGCCACGAGAACGGATGCTAGAGTTCCTGAAATCCGCGCATGATTTCGATGAGCTGTCCAAGCTTCCAAACAACGAGTTACTGCTTGTTTTCTGCGACAGGCACGTCGGTGCCTTGATGAAGATGTCGGAACCTATGGACTCGAAAACCTCAATAGGATGAAAATTCACGTCGTCGCGCCGATGTGGACAGTACCGGGCAGTAAGCTCGTGGGTTTTCAGAATCCGAATCGCTTCCTCTGTAGCTCCCAGACCTGGGGAAATGGATACATGAAGTCCGCCAGGGTGAGGGTTGCCGGGTGGGTGCTGTTGAGGATCGCCTCCTGGATGTCCGGTGCCAGCAGGGTCAGGCGCAGGATGCGGGAGGCGTAGCTGGGGCTGTTGATACCCTCGTCGGCAGCGATCTCTTTTACGCTCTCGTACTTGCCCTTGGCCAGCCAGCGGTTCCAGCGGTGAGCTCGGATCAGAGCGTTGATCAGGGTAACGTCCGCCTCCTCGTTACGATCCGGATTCACCGGTTGCCCAGTGGGTGAGAGGATGGTCTTGCGGCCCGAGTGGCGTCCCAGCTGGGCGGGTATGAAGATCTGGATCAGCTTACCATCGCGGCTCAGGTTGATATTGGGTCTCATGCGCTCATCTCCTTTGTTTCCCGGACTGCGGCCTTGAGGTCCAGCACCAGACTGTTGATGCCATTGGTTCGGATGCCGATGTGGACACCGTCCGGTTCCACCCGGATCTTTTCGATGAAGAGTTGAAGCAGCCGGGCCTGCTCCTTGTGGTAGAGATGGTCCCAGACCGCCTCAATGGACTGGAGGCCTTCGCGTACCTCATCCTCGCTGATGCCGTCATTCATGGTGGCGGCCGCTTTCCAGGTGCTGACGATCATGGCGGGGTTCTTGAAGATAGCCTTGAACTGGTCGAAAACGATGCCCTCGATATCTGCAGCCCGTACCATGCGCACGGGACACTCCTCATAGCCGCGCTTGTTGGCGGTATGGGTGACGTAGTAGCGGTAGAGCTTGTCACCGCGCCGGGTGTGAGTGGGCGTCATCGCCTTGCCGTCCGGGCCATAGAGCAGACCTTTGAGCGGGGCCGCTGTCTTGCGGGCCGTATCCCGGGCGCGTTGGGTTCGGTCCTGTGCCAGGATGGCATGGGCCTTGTCCCAGAGGTCCTGGTCGATGATGGCCTGATGCTCGCCCGGGTACCATTTTTCCTTGTGCCGGATCTCGCCCAGGTAGATACGGTTGTTGAGGATCTTGTAGAGGGTGGTCTTGTTGAAAGGAAAACCGTCATTCATCCGGCCGTCACGGCCACGGCGGCGCTTGGTGCGAAAACCCTGGTCATTGAGTTCCTTGCACAGCAAGGTGGTGGAGCCCAGCCGGACAAAGCGGTTGAAAATGCGCCGCACAAGATCCGCCTCTGGGTCGTTGGGTATCAGCTTGCGGCTGGCCACGTCGTAGCCCAGTGGCACATAGCCACCCATCCACATGCCTTTCTTTTTCGACAGGGCGATCTTGTCGCGGATCCGCTCGCCGGTGACCTCCCGCTCGAATTGGGCGAAAGAGAGCAGGATGTTCAGCGTCAGCCGCCCCATGGAACTGGTGGTGTTGAATTGCTGGGTGACCGAGACAAAGGAAACGCCGTGCTTGTCGAACAAGTCGATGATCTGGGCAAAGTCCCCCAGGGAGCGGCTGAGACGGTCTACCTTGTAGACCACCACCACATCGACCCTGTTGGCCTTCACATCAGCCAGCAACTGTTGCAGCCCAGGGCGGTCCATGGTGCCGCCGGAGATGCCGCCGTCGTCGTAGCGGTTGGGCAGCAGCATCCAGCCCTCGTGCTTCTGTGAGTGGATGTAGGCTTCGCCAGCCTCCCGCTGAGCATCCAGTGAGTTGAACTCCTGCTCCAGGCCTTCTTCGGAGGATTTGCGGGTGTAGACCACGCAGCGGATCGGTTTCTTCTTGCCAGTCATTTGCTGCTCCTCGTCAGGCCGAAGAACAGCGGCCCCGACCAGCGGGTGCCGGTGATCTCCCGGGCGATTTGGGAAAGGCTGCGGTAGGTTCTACCCTGGTACTCGAACCCGTTGCGGGTGACGGTGACGTGGTGCTCTATGCCTTGATACTCGCGGATCAACTTCGTGCCCACGGCGGGCCGCTTGACCCGGTTGCTGCTGGGCTTGAGCTGCTCCTTAC
>JALTPW010000522.1 GCA_026999335.1 Chromatiales bacterium | reverse complement strand
GCGGATCATAGACGGCTTCGGAGAGGTCAAACATCTGGCGCTGCTGCATTAATTCGTGTTCACTGGCCATGATTATCGACCATCCTCAACCGGGATATTGCGTTCCCGCAGCCAGTCACGCACCTGCTGCCGTCGTGCCTTGCCTTCGGTCGTCATGATCTCTTCGGACGTCCTGAAAAAGGCTCGCTGAAAAGTATTACCCCGGCCATTACGGGCGGTGGGGTCGGCCCCGGCCGCCAACAGATCCAGTACACGCTCAGAACTGTTGGTCGATGCCGCAACATGTAATACGGTGTCTCCCAAGCTACCTTCCCTGACAGGGTTACTCCTCGCATTGGGATCAGCACCGGCGGCCAGCAGGGCCTTGAACTGTTCTTCCTCACCGATGGCATCCACAAGCGCCGATGCCCCTGACTTGCCGCGTAAATTGGGATCCACCCCCTGCTCAAGCAGCAGGGTCAGATAACTCGGGTCGTTAGCCGAGGCGGCCCAGTGCAAAATCGTATAACCCTCATCATCACCCACTGCCGGATCAGCTCCGGCCTCCAGCAAGGCCACCAGGCCTTTTTTGCTGCGGTTGAGCATGGCCCAGATCAGCAGGTTGTAGCCATCCTTGCCCCGGGCATTGGGATCCACCCCCTCGGCAATCAGCGCCTTGATCTGTTGGCTGTTGCCCTTTTTGACCGCCTTGGCCAGTTTGATCACGCCTTCGTCCGAATAGACCTCGCTTGCTTTAACCATGGTGCCACCTCGTAAGTTCAACGCTGAATCCTTGCAGGCCACAATGGCGATGAACAGTGCGCCGAGTGCCAGCCATTTGATGATATCGGGCCATCGGGTGTGTGGCATTTTTCAACTCCCATTTCATCTCCCCTGTGGGTTTTCCATTACCGGCTTCCGCCTCTTCATCCGACAGTTCACCACAGAAAAAACATAGAAAAAAACACAGGGAAGGCCAGTGGCCCTCCCTGTGCTAAAAAAATAAAACAACAGCGTGGCGGTTTAGGCCTCGATCGGCGCACGCCAGTCGTCGGAACCCGAGGTGCCGGCGGCGGTGTGTTCCCAATCGATCTTGCGG
>JALTPW010000521.1 GCA_026999335.1 Chromatiales bacterium | reverse complement strand
GTGCCTCCCGGACACGACCACTGAGCAGATACAGGCCAATCAGATTGGGGAAGGCCATGGACAGCAGCATCAATTCACTGAAGGTGAGGATATTCGACGCGCTGGTCATGGAGCCAATCACCACGAAGATGACAAACATGACCCGAAAGGCCATAGAGGTGCGCTCTCCGAACAAATAGGTCCAGCAGCGTTCGCCGTAATAAGACCAGGAGATCATCGTGCTGTAGGCGAACAATACCACCGACAGGGACAGGATCAGCGGGAACCAGGAGATCACCGAGCCGAAGGCCACGGAGGTCAACGCCGCGCCGTGGTTGGCCTCGATCAGTGGGGCGTGTTCCGGGGCCAGATAGACACCGGTAATGACGATCACCAACGCAGTCATGGTGCAGATCACCACGGTATCGATGAAGGGTTCCAGCAACGCCACCATGCCCTGACGGACGGGGTACGGCGTGCGCGCCGTGGAATGAACGATGGCCGCCGAGCCGAGACCGGCCTCGCTGGAAAAGGCGGCGCGCTTAAAGCCCTGTACCAGCACACCGATGAGACCGCCGATACCGGCCTCGAGGGAAAAGGCCTCATGCACGATCAGTCCCAGCGCCGCCGGCACCTCGCTGGCATGGGCGCCGATCACCCACAAGCAGGCGAGTAGATAGATGATCACCATGCTGGGTACGATGGCCTCGGCGGTGTGGGCGATACGCCGGATACCGCCGATGATGACCACACCCACGGCCACGGCCATGATCAAGCCGAACAGCCACGGCTGGTCGGCGAAAAACGGCACCGACTGTTCAACCGCACTCAGCGCCTGGCTCACCTGAAAGGCATTGCCGCCCCCCAGTGAGCCGCCGATGGCCAGCACACAGAACAGCATCGCCAGTACCTTGCCGCTCTTTGCCCACCCCTTCTCCCCCAGGCCTCGCGACAGATACTCCATTGCCCCACCCATGATGTGACCGTCGGGGCGCACCTCGCGGTACATCTGCGCCAGGGTGGCCTCGGTGAACTTCAGCGTCATACCCAGCAGACCGGCGATAATCATCCACAGGGTCGCGCCGGGGCCACCAATGCT
>JALTPW010000520.1 GCA_026999335.1 Chromatiales bacterium | reverse complement strand
CGCGAGATCGGTGGCGTGCTCAACGTCAGCGAATCCCGTGTCAGCCAGCTATTGAGTCAAGCGCATATTCGCCTGCGGGCTCGCATGAAGGACTGGATTGCGCAACAATAGATGTTTTCCACAACGCCAGACGATTATGCCCGGATTCATATCCCAACCCGTGATGCGCAAACGCCGTCTCCACAACGCCACGCGCCTGCACGAACACAATTTTTCCAAGTTGTTGCTGGTCATCCCGGGCATCCGCGACATCACCGCCCCACTCTGCCTGCAAGGCCGTGGCGACACGCGCCTGGCGGTGGAAGTCCTGGAAAAAAGCAAATACACCACCACCTTTTCCCTGCAATTGCAGCAATGTAGCAGCCACCGCTGGCTGCCCTCGCTGCACATGAAAGTCCGAACCTATCACGATCTCCATGTCGCCGAAGTCCTGGCCTTTCAGGGCCATCACCGACTGGATCCCCGCTACGCCTACCCTAACCCACGCATGTATCACCGCGACGAGAAATGGCAACTCAACCACTTTCTCGGCGACTGGCTCGACCACTGCCTGCACAGCCGTTACATTTTCCGCGACGAAATCCAGCCCATCGACGCCTGAAACGGGCATTGCAGACAGGCCACAGTCGGCCACAAAAGGGGATGGCGAGGTAAAAAACCGGTATTTCAGGTGGCTCGGCAGCCGCTGTTTCAAGGATCAACCCCACCGCCAACGGCCTCCCAGCCTTAAGAACAAGCCGGACTGTTCCGATAAGTCATTGTGTAAGGATGGAAATCACCCTTTTACTCTGTGATTATTCCGTCAATTGAGTAATATGTTTTTATCCGGCGCAACGCGAGTACGGCAGTCGCTGGCGGTAAGAATAATAATGATTGATGCGTACCTGCGACAAATAGCGGATAAACTGCCCCTTACCTGCCAGCAATGACACAAGAAGGTAACTATGAATAGATGGGCCAAGTGTATTATTTTTGTCCTGGCAATGGTGTTCAGTAATACGGCAGCCCTGGCAGCCGTGGACTATATCCTGGAACAGAAGTTTCACGCTGAGCTTATTAAGGCCGAACAGGGTGACGCCAAGGCACAATACGCTATTGGTGAAATGTATGAAAAAGGCAGGGGTGTTGAAAGGGATCCACGCCTGGCCTTCAGTTGGTATAGCAAAGCCACCCAGCAAGGCAACATCAAGGCCGAATACAAGCTGGGTGTGGCCTATCTGAACGGCACCGGCATTCGCAAAAATTACCGCAAGGCACACGATTGGCTCAATAAATCCAGCAATCAGGGATATGCGCGCGCCCAGTACTCCCTGGGGACACTCTATGAAAATGGCCTGGGTACGGCACAGGATCTTGATAAAGCCCTGGAATGGTACAAGCGAGCCCTCAGAGGCAACTATGATGTGGCCGCCACCGGCATGCAGCGCGTAAAGCAACGGCAGAAACAACAACAAGAGAAACTCAAGCAGCTGCGCCAGAAAGCCCTTTCCACGGCAAAAAAACTGAGGGAAAAGGCCCTGCAACCAAAACCAGTGGAACCTATAGAACCCATAACAGTAGCTGTACCGCTGACGACCAAACAACGGATACAGGCCGGCGGCTGGCAAAAACTTGGCAAAGCGGTCGAATACCTGCCCTCGGCCAATACCCATTGTGAGGATTTGGGCAGCCGCATAGAATGCGAATCAATAACCTTGATGCGTAATATCGGTATAGCAGATATCAGTTTTCAGACCAAGGCCACCCTATCCCGCTTCAAAGAAGATGGCTCATTCACCATCTCGTACCGAAATAACGTACTGAAAATCACTATCACTGATGAAGAATTTGTCGACTCCGGGGCAAAACTCCCGGTACGCGAGGGCCGGCAGGAAACAGAGCACAAACTGACCTGTGTTTTCGAAGATGACACACAGATGAACTGCAAGAAAAACAAGCTGCGCAATATAAAATTACATCGCTAGGCAATATAAAATCACATCGTTAGGGGGATGTTACTGACACAAGTATTCAGGCAGCAAGCTGACGGGCCAGGGATTCCAGACTCTCGCGATCATGCAAAATGGTCTCCCAGAGACCGAGCACGCAATGGGCATCGATGCCAAGCTGTTTCACCACCTCATCCAGCCGTTCAGCACGAAGCTCATCGCCGACCTCGTCGTCCAGCAGGATATCCACCACCCGCAGCAGGTAAACGTAGTCCGCAAAGTCCCCGTCATAATCCACGCTATGATGCCGGGCAACCGCCGTAATCACCTCTTCGGGCAATTGCCAGCTTCGCAACAGTTGCTCACCAATATAGGCATGATTCATTCCCAGCACACGTTTTTCAATGTCCACAAGTGGCGTCTCCGGTGACTGCGATTGGCAGTCCGCAATGGCGTCACAAGCTTCCGCAAACTGGCTCACCAGGAACAGATGGCCGATATTACGCAGCAGGGCTGACAGATAGGCCAGTCCGGGTTTGACACGTTTGCGTATGGGGCGCTGTGAGGCCAGTGCCTGGGCCATGGAGCCGGCGGCCACCGCCTTCCACCAAAAACCTTCATGCGCCAGCATCGCCTTGCCGCTGGCCGGCAGAGATCCCATCGCCACCAACCCCAGTGCGATGCCCATGACACCGTCGTAACCCAATACGGTGACCACCGCTTTTTCGACGGACTCAATACGTCCTTGAAAGCCAAAAAACGGGGCATTGGCGTAGCGGATAATCTGTGCCGCAAGGGCGGGATCACTGGCCACTATGTCGCTCAGTTCCCGCACATGGGCGTCCGGATCCTGCATCAGATTTAGCAGTTTTTGCCCCACATCGGACATCACCGGCAAACCATCACTGGTTTTGAGTGCCGCAGAAATCCGTTTTTTCCAGGGGGCATGAATATCGATAACCTCCGCCGCAACGGAAGATTTCCCTTTTAAATATCCCTTGCGCAGCATGACGGTCATTTCATTAGCGGGTAGCGGCCTGCTGTAATAATAACCCTGCACATAAGTGCAATTCAGTTTGCGTAAATAGGCCTCCTGCCCAGCCCCCTCCACGCCTTCCGCCACCGTTTCCAGTCCCAGAGAGTGGGCCAGATGAACGATGGAATGGGTAATTGCTGCCGATTCACTATCGACCATGACATCCTTGACGAAACTGCGATCGATTTTCAGCGTATCGATGGGGAAACGCTGTAAATAACTGAGTGAGGAATAGCCCGTACCAAAGTCGTCGATGGCGATGCGTACACCGAGATCCCGCAATGTCGTCAACACCTCAATGGTAAGTTTGGGGTTGTTCATGGCGGCACTTTCGGTAATTTCGAGTTCCAGCCAACGCGATTCCAGGCCGGTTTCCTGCAACACCTCCCGCACCATGCTGAGCAGATTGTTCTCATCACCGAACTGCAATGCGGAGAGATTGACCGCCACCCGTACCGGCGCCAAGCCTAGCTGTTGCCAGGCCTTGTTCTGGGCACAGGCAGTCCGCAACACCCACTCCCCCAAGGGAATAATCATGCCGCTGGACTCGGCCAGGAGAATAAAGTCCAGTGGCGGAATCATACCCAACTCGGGATGTTCCCAGCGCAGCAACGCTTCCAGAGCTTTCACCGTACCGGTCTTCGGGTCGAGGATAGGCTGATAATGGATAGAAAATTCACCTCGCTCCATGGCATGACGCAGATCGGCCTCCAGAGTGAGGCGACGGATCTCTTCCGCATGAATCTTGGCATTGAAAAAGCGCAGACAGGCACGTCCCTGCTGTTTGGCCGTGTACATCGCGGCATCGGCATGTTTCATCAATAAACAGGCATCGGCGCCATCACTGGGGTAGATGGCAATGCCAATACTGGGCGTGCAGGCCACCCGTTGCTCTTTCAGAGCAATGGGCTGCGACAGGGATTGCAGGATCTGGCGCGCAACCTTTTCCGCATTGGCCGGGGAACCGATTCCCGTCAACACACAGCCAAACTCGTCCCCGCCCAGGCGGGCAAGCATATCGCAACCACGTACACCGGCCACCAGCCGCTCACTCACCTGCTTCAACAGGTGATCACCGGCATCATGCCCGTAGGTATCATTGACTGATTTAAAGCGGTCGAGGTCGATGAACAGCACCGCCAGTTTTTCTGTATTGCGCTCTGCCGGCAGCAGGCTGGCACTGAGACGATCACGAAACAAGGCGCGATTGGGTAAACCCGTGAGAGGATCGTGGGTTGCCAGATGTTCTTGGTCCAGCCGGGCCGCAGCCAGTTCGCCATGTAACTGGCAACGTTCGAGGGTAAATCCCAGCGTACGTACCAACAACTGGGGATTGGTCTCGCCGCGCAGCAGATAATCCGCCGCACCAGCCGCACACAGGGCCTTGGCCCGGGCCTCTTGCACCGGATCGGCCAGCAGGATCAGGGGGGTATCAGGCAGATGCCGATCCTGCCATCGCTGCAAATTCTGATCTTTGTCACCAAACCCCATCATATCGGCCACCACGATATCGAAGTGGCCGGCTTCAAGCATGGACTCCGCCGCCGCCAGATCAGCCGCATGAACCAGTCCGAAACAACCCTTTCCCGCACTGCGCAAGGCATCGACGACCCAGTGGACATTGCTGTCAATCAGCAGGATTCTGGCAGAAACTTCAGGTTTCATCAAAACTCCAGGTTACACATGTTGGGGCAGGGCTAGCCAGTTTTGCGCGGAATATCAAGCCGGTTCATTCAAGCTCTTCATAATATGTACTTGTCGGCAACAGGCTTTCGCTTCTTTAAGGAGAAATAAGCTGAAAAACAAAAAATTACCAATCTAAACAACAAATAACAGACTGACAATTTATCGGTAGAGATTCCCTTTGAGCTGCACGCATAAACAGACCAGTTTACAAATCGCATTTTCAGATTAATTTAACAGAAAACGTAACGATGCAGCCCAGCACTGGATCAAGAAATTTACCGGGCGACGACCTGCCCTATTGTGCGCATGGCGCACACTACACCTGCCTGTAGCGTGCGCCATGCGCACGATGATTTCTGGAATGGATTAACCCGGCGATGCTAACGGATCGATAGAGCCATTTTTCAAACCCAGCCCCAAGGCAGTGGTTTTAACCTTAAAACTGAAGTTTCACGCTTTTTCGTAACGTGACGTATAGAGAGAAACCCATTTAAGTGGGGTTTGCTATCAACTGCACAACTCGAGCGAAAAAGCTCACCCCTCCATTGGCAGTGGGTTCCAGCATAGTAAAAACCGTGAAACTTCAGCCTTAAAATAATGCGGCGAATAAAAAGCCCATCTGCCATACGTGCAGATGGGCCATTCTAGTTATCGTGACAGCAGCTAAGAGGCCTCTGCAAGCTTTTCCTTGATTGCCGTCAGAACCACCTCACTGGGGCCGGCTGCATCGACATTCAGCAGCAAACCTTCATTTTCATAGAAACCGATGAGCGGTGCGGTCTTTTCATTATAGGTTTCCAGCCGATGCGAGATGGCCTCTGTGGTCTCATCATCACGCTGGATGACCGGGCTGTTACATTTATCACAGACACCTTCCTGCTTGGGGGGATTGCTTTTGACATTGTAAATCGCCTGACAATCGGCATTGGAGCAGGTACGGCGAGTGGTCAGACGATCCAGGATCACCTCGCGTTCAAGATTGAAATTGACCACCATATCCAGTTTGATATCCAGCTTTTCCAGCAGCTTCTTGAGCGCTTCGGCCTGGGGAATCGTGCGCGGAAAACCATCCAGCAAAAATCCTTGTTCACAGTCCGCTTGCTGGAGACGCTGCTCCATAATGCCCATGATGAGATCATCTGACACAAGGTCACCCGATTTCATCAGAGACTCTATCTGCTTGCCCAGTGGAGTGCCCGCAGCCACGGCAGCGCGGAGAATATCGCCAGTGGAAATCTGCACCGAACCATCCAGCCCGGTCAATAGCTTTGCCACTGTGCCTTTACCCGCACCCGGGGCACCTAAAAGTATCAGTTTCATTCAAATCGCCTTTTCTTGTCGTTAAAACTAAACTACCACCGACTAAAGTAGGTGGGTTAGCGCATTCGGTGCTGATGACTAACGTCATCAACCTCGCACCGTCATCAGCGCGCATGCGTCAAAACATGAACATCAACGTCACCGTCTAAAGACGGTGGTTTTGACCAAGTTAATGGAAATAATACCCGAACCCGCGTCCCAGCAAACCTGAGAGTCCAGGTGAACCATGTAACAATCAATCGACTATCGCGTAACCTCTCCCATGAAGAGTCAGGCGCAGAAAGACAAAATCAGCCTCACAACGAAAAATCTAATTATCGTTAGAAGAGAATGACACACACACCCAACCCGGGGTTTCTGGCAGACGACTGATCAATCATGGCCGTCAGCCTGATAGGCCCTGTCACCATCACGCAAAAAGAGACCGCGTGGCAAGATGATTTTTTCATGCCCTCCCAGACCCTGGCGAATCTCGGCCATGGCAAAATCCTCGATACCGGTGATCACGGGCTTCATCCGTACCTGTCCATCCTGCAACACAGCCAGATACACTTGACCCTCCCGGTTCAGCAAGGCTTCAAATGGCACCTTGATGGCATGAAGATTCCAGGCGATACGGATCTCCGCATCCACTATCTGCCCCGGATGGAGATCGGGCGCCTGCTCACCCAGGCTGATAAACACCTTCACCGGGCCGGCATCCGCTTCCTGCCCAGCCATCGTATCCAGACGGGTGACCGTTTCCTGCCATTCCAGACCCGGAAAAGCATCACTGGTCACCAGCACCACTTGCCCCACCAGAATACGCTGGCTGTCGGCAGCATTCACGCTCACTTCAATTTCACCCTGTGCCTCGCCGGCAAGCACAAACAGGGGATCCGTCGGCATCACCCACTGGCCAGTTTTGGCCTGAAACTGCATTATCGTGCCGGAAAAAGGTGCTGTGATGAGCTGTTTTTCCGGCACCAGGGTGGCATTCTGCGCCGCTTCCATCACCACACTGGCGCGCGCATGCGCGGCTCTCAGTTTCACTTCGGCATCTTTCACGAACTGTTCCGCCACAGCACCTTTCTCATGGGAGCGGCGCAATTGCGCCCAGGTGCGTTCCGCCCGGTCGATATCCTCACGCGCAGCGGCCAGCTCCGCCTGTATTTGTTCCAAGTGCGCGGGCAACTCATGATCATCCAGGCGCGCCAATAACTGCCCACGCTGTACCCTATCCCCCTGATTCACCAATACCCTTGTCAGGCGACCGGTGCGTGAGGGCCGGATCATCGCCCTCTGTCGACTGACGATGTTGCCGGGTACCACGATGGTCTGATAGATCTCCCCCACTTCAGGGAAGGTGGTTTGCACCGCCAATCCTGTACTGAAAAAAAACGACCCGCCCTTAAAAACGGCAAAACCCAGTGCCGCCAGCACCATCACCACCAGCAGAGTACGACGGGAAAACAGCCTCTGCAGCCGGTTTGCTGGACGCGACGGCATCTCATCGAAGGTGAATGGGTTATCGCCATGGCGACTGTCATCTGCACCCTGCTGGATGTTTTGGCGGTCTCTACGCCTGCGGCCCGAGGACGGCTCGGGATCAATGATGATCTCCATCTCTCTATCGTATTCGATGAATTCATCCATCCCGCTGCCGAATTTGACAGGATCTGCTGCATCCCGCCGAAACCCGTCTTCCGTATCCGGCGTGGCGGTCTCCGGCGTGGCTTCCGGAGTCGTATCGATCACAGGCTCAGGCATCGGTGTGGAGACAGGGCGTGACGCTGTGTCACTGGCCACGACCCGCTCTATCATGCTCAACGGCTCGGCCTCCGTGGCTACTGTTGGCGCTGGCTCAGCCGGCACACTATTTTCGCTGGACGCCTGTACGTTCGCCCTCTCCTGCTGTGGATTTTCCGTTGGGAGATCCGCGACCTGTAGCAGCGGAATGGTCTTGTTGTCTGTGGCCTCGGCAACCGAGGTCGTCTGAACCGGCGTCACCAGTGGCACATCCACGGATTCACGGTGACTGGCTTGCGGCTCAGTCTCTATGGATGCGCGCCCTTCAAGCAGCAGACGGTGGATGTGGCCATCCAGTTCTCCGGCATCGACCGGCTTGCTCATCACCTGATTGGCCCCGGCATCGTAGACCTTGGCCAATGCCTCAGCATCCGTAGAACCGGTAATGACGATAACCGGCAATTGACTCAGCCTGGATTGCCCACTCTGACGCAGGGTGCGGATCAGATCATCACCATCCATCCCCGAGGAGGAGACTTTGAGATCGGTGAGTAATAAATCATAGTCCCCCTGAATCAAGGCGACAACGGCGGGTTCCGCAAACTGAAAATAGTCTATCTGATAGCCGCAGGGCTCCAGCATGCGGCGCATAACGAAGGCGGCGGTGCGGCTGTCATCGACATAGCACAAACGTGCGAGAGGCTTCTCTGCCCCCGGCGGGTGAGTGGAGAGCCTCTCACTCATGGCCAATATTACTCATGGAAAACGAACTCTGAAACAATTTCAACGGGCGCTTGGCAATATCCCCGTGACTGTCTGCAGTCTGTGGGGGTTCCATTTATTGCTTGTGGCCTCTGTGGGGCAGCAAAATAGATGTGCCCTCTATTATCTGTGCTGTACTCAATGCCCTGTTCCAGCAGTTCATTAAACCGCAGGACGCCTCCCGGCATCGCTGCCACTATAAGATTACCCGCCAGCTAAGTAAACTCGCCACACCTTCGATGCATAAGTCGCCAAAAGCCATAACATTTCATGCGTCAATCTCCTGGGGCTGAATTCCCTGCGGCTTGCTTGGCTGCCGCCACTGATGAAGGCTGCGTCTCGTCGGCTGGCATTGCCCACCATTTGCGAGAATACTGGCAACGGGGATGTCTAATGGGGGGGTAGCGGATAACAATAGGTTTCGCAGTGGCCTGTGCAGGCCGGTCTCAGGCCTCAGTGCCTTGCTTGAGAGAAATAGCGCCGGCTTCCCCATAATGGTTGCCACTATCACGGCGATAGATTTACCGCTGTTATCCCTTCGGCCCCGCCGGCAGCCAGACGTGCACCGCCGCGCCGCCCAGCTCACTTTCACCAATTTCCAACGTTCCGCCATACAGCTGTACAATATCCCGCACAATGGAGAGACCGATGCCATGTCCGGCAATATCCGAATCGGCCCGGCGACCGCGCTGCATGACATAGCGCACCATTTCGGAAGGAATGCCCGGGCCATCATCCTCGACATGGATAAACAGATCCATTTCGCCGTTGCGCGGCCCGGCCTTGGAGCAGGCCAGCACATGCACCTGTCCCCGACACCATTTAAAGGCGTTGTCCGTGAGGTTGCCGACGATCTCCACCAAATCGCCCTCATCACCGGAAAACTCCAGGCCGGGCTGCAACTCCGCCGCCGTTTTCACCCCCTTGTCGGCATAAACCTTGTGTAGACCGGCCAGCACTTTTTCCACGATACCCTGCACCGCGATGGGCGCGGACAATACCGTCCAACCCGAAGTCGCGGCGCGCCGCAGCTGATAACCCGTGAGCTGATTCATACGCTCCACCTGCTCCAGCACGACGTTGGGCAGATCGGTTTTACCATCACGGTTTTCCGCCGCGCTCTGCAAAATCGCAAGGGGGGTTTTGAGACTATGGGCAAGGTCGCCGAGGGTGCGCCGGTATCGTTCCAGGTGCTCTCGCTGATGAGAGAGCAGGCCATTGATATTACTGGTCAGTGTCTGCAATTCGGGCGGATAACGTCCCTTCATGCGTGTCTGCATACCCTCTTCGATGGCGCCCAATTCATTGGCGGCATGTTTCAACGGCAGCAATCCCCAGCGCAGAATGCCCCACTGCACTGCCAGCAGTAACAGCGCCACCCCCCCCAGCGTCCCCCACAGGCTACTCCGGAAGGCGGCGATCCGGGCATCGAATTCGGTCATGTCCTGCGCGACGCTGAAGGTATAATCCTGTCCGGGATCGGGGGAATCACTCCAGACCACGCCGTAACTGAACAGATAAAGCCGCTGACCATCGGGCAGGGTAATCTGCCGACTGCTCTCAGCCAGACGGGGAAGGTTTTTTGTAAAAGGGATCGACATATCCTCGATGGATTCCGAACGCCACAGCCATTCTCCATCATTGCTGGAGACCTCGCCAAAGAGACCGGATTCCGAATCGTAAAAGCGTGTGTCCGGTAATTCCTTGTCCATGATGAGACGTCCGTCATCACCCATCTCGGCAGCGGATATCAGGGCATAGACATGCCCGAACATGCGCTCTTCCATGTCCTGTTCAATACTGTCGTGATAGATTTTTTCGAGGGTGATCTCGGCGAGCCCAAAGAAACTGAAAAGCACCGCACTGGCCGCAATCAGCACGCGGGTATTCAGGGAAAGGGGCATCAGGTGCTGCGGTTCTCAGAGGTCGGTGTCAGGGCAAACCGATAACCCCGGCCACGCAGGGTCTCTATGACGTTGAGGGCGCCGTCGGGGTCGAGCTTGCGACGCAGACGGCCAATAAAGACCTCGATAACATTGCTGTCACGGTCAAAATCCTGATCATAGATATGCTCGGTGAGTTCGGACTTGGACACGACCTGACCCGCACGCAATACCAGATACTCCAGTACCCGGTACTCATAGGCGGTCAGTTCGATGGATTTTTCATCGACAATCACCTGCTGGGTGCCGATGTCGATATGCAGTGCACCGAAAATAAGCTCTGACTGGGTCCAGCCGG
>JALTPW010000519.1 GCA_026999335.1 Chromatiales bacterium | reverse complement strand
CTATCGGCAGACCGTGGACAGCCTTTAACCCCTCTCCTCACTGCTGTGCCGTTGTGGTCTTGGCGGATGTATGCCCGCTCTTGCGGTATAATCGCCGCCGTCCTTGGGGGCTGGCTGCGGTATCGGAAAGCCAATGCCCAAAGAGCGAGAATTGATGGCAAATAGTCGGGAGAAAGGTGTGATGGTGTCTGTGAATGACGCGCTGGAACAGATCAAACGTGGTGCGGACGAGATTCTCGTCGAAAGTGAGCTGAAGACCAAGCTGGAACGCGGCAAGCCACTGCGCATCAAGGCCGGTTTTGATCCCACGGCGCCGGATCTGCACCTGGGCCATACGGTGCTGATCAACAAACTGCGCCAGTTTCAGGATCTCGGCCACGAGGTGCTGTTCCTGATCGGTGATTTCACCGGCATGATCGGCGATCCCACCGGCAAGAGTGCCACCCGCCCGCCGTTGACCCGCGATGACGTGATCGAGAATGCGCGCAGCTACGAACAGCAGATTTTCAAGATTCTCGACCCGGAAAAGACCCTGGTGATGTTCAACTCTAGCTGGATGAACGCGATGTCCTCTGCCGACCTGATTCAGCTGGCGGCCAAACACACCGTGGCGCGTATGCTGGAGCGTGACGACTTCAGCAAGCGTTACAAGGGCGGTCAGCCCATTGCCATCCATGAATTCCTCTATCCGCTGATCCAGGGTTACGACTCGGTGGCCATGCGCGCCGACGTGGAATTGGGCGGCACCGACCAGAAATTCAACCTGCTGGTAGGGCGCGAGCTACAGAAGGCCTACGGCCAGGAGCAGCAGGTGGTGTTGACCATGCCCATCCTCGAAGGCCTGGACGGGGTGCAGAAGATGTCCAAGTCGTTAGGCAACTATATTGGTATCGACGAGGCACCAGAGGAGATGTTCGGCAAGCTGATGTCTATTTCCGATGATCTCATGTGGCGTTACTTCGAGTTGCTCAGTTTCCGTCCACCATCGGATATTGTAGGGTTCAAGCGCGAAATACAGGCCGGGAAGAATCCCCGTGATATTAAGTTTTTGCTATGTGAGGAAGTTGTTTCACGCTTTCACAGCCCCCAGGCGGCGAAGACGGCGCAGGAGACCTTTATTGCTCGTTTCCAGAAAGGCGCCATGCCGGAGGATATGCTCGAACTGGAGCTGAGTGCAGCCGAGGGCGGGCTGGCCATCGCCAACCTGCTCAAGGAGGCTGGCCTGGTCAAGAGCACCTCCGATGCCTTGCGCATGATCAAGCAGGGTGCGGTGCGCATCGATGGAGGACGGGTGGAGGACAGCAAGCTCACTGTGCCCGTCGGTGCGCAGCATGTGTTTCAGGTCGGCAAGCGCCGCTTCGCACGTGTCACGGTAGCCTGAAAACATCTGTAGGAGCGGGCCATGCCCGCGATAATGGATGGGAAGCCGCTCCCGCAGGGATAAATTTTACGAGCAGAAAAACATCGCGGGCATGGCCCGCTCCTACAATCGGTTTTGCACCCGGCAAGTAGTCTGGGTTGAGCGTTGCGAAACCCGGGAGTTTATCGCGCCGCTTCTCCCGGGTTTCGAAGGCTACATTTCTGAATGATCGGCCGCTCAACGCAAATCGAATTTCACTGGCAAACGTAACAACACCGCTACGGGTTCATTTTCCACTTCGGCCGGGTAAAAGCTTGAAGCCAAAATGGCGCGTCTGGCGGCGTCGTCAAAATGCTTCCCGGCAGACTTTAAAATGTTGACTTTTCTCACCCGCCCTTGTTTGTCGATCAACGCCTCCAGTTTGACGACGCCGCTGATGCCTTGGTTGCGCATCGTTTCAGGATAAACAGGGACTTCCCGATGTAAAAAGCGCGGAGCCTGCGTGAGCTTGAAAATGGGCACAGGGTTTGGCAGCGCGTCTTCTGCCGGTTCAATGAGCATCGGTGGTGTGGGTTCAGCAACGGCCGGTTCGGCTGTTTCCTCGGTTTTTTCCACGATTTCCTCCTCGGTCTCATGCGCTACGGGTTGCGGCGATATTTCTTCCACAATTTTCTTTGCCTGAGGAGAAAGTTCCGGCTCGGGAGGTGGCGGAGGTTTTTTTACCACGGGTTTTTTAGGTATGGGTTGTTTTTCGGATTTGGGTGGCGGTGGTGGTTTTTCCTGTTTTACGGGCACGGGCCACGCCGTCAGATCCACTACGAGCAGAGGACGCGATTCCGTGGCATGCGCGCGGTAATTTGCCAGTACATTGATAAATAGCAACAAGCCCAAGGTGACCAGAATGCCGCCTGCCATGGCGAGGCCAACATGAGGGAAGGCCCGACTAGTCATGCTTTTCATCGGTGGCAATTCCCAATTGCCGGGCTCCCCCGGCCTTTGCCGCATCAATGACATCGATCAGCGACTCGGTGGTGGCGCGGCGGTCGGCATGAATCGTGACGGCCAGTTGTGGTTTTTTTGCCAATTCAATTTCAAGCAGCCGTTCGATGTCGTCCGTCGTCACGGGCTGCTCTTCCATATAGGCAATTCCCTGCCGGTCAAGTTTGATAATGACGTGTTCGTTATCGAGTGCGGCGGCATTTTCCGAGTCGGGTTTTTCGATGAGCAGGCCATCGTTTTCCGGGAATACGGTCGTCACCATAAAAAAGATCAGCAGCAGGAAAACGATATCGACCAGCGGTGCCATACTGATTTCGGGTTTTCCCGTATTGACCGTTGGCATGGGACATGGATCATCTGTTGGCATTGTGATACGCCTTTTTCAATGTGTTCACATCGCGATGTAAAATCAGCTGGATGGCTTGATGTGTTGTGGCCATTAAAATATTGATCCGGCGTGACAACAGGTGATGTAGAAAAATCACGGGAATGGCGATAATCAAACCACTGGCTGTCGTGAGCAGTGCCTGTGAAATGCCATCCGCCATTTCATCGGGCTTGCCGCTGCCGTGCAATGCAATGACTTCAAATACATTGATCATGCCAGTGACGGTGCCAAGCAGGCCCAGCATAGGGAGTAGCGAGGCAAGGATGGCGATGGTAGCAAGACTGCCTTCCACCTTGGGTGTGATTTCCGCCAAATGAATATTAAATTCTTTGGTCATATCCTCTCTTGATTGAACTTCCGGCCAATGGGTTGTGGCGAGTAATTGGGCGATGGGACTTACGCTGCCATTTGCTATGGGGAGATAATCGTCATTGGTTCGCAGTTTATGATAATCACGCCTGGCATTTTTTATCAGTGTCTGTCCGCGTAACGCTTCCCACAGAACCAGTGCCATGGCGATGCAGGCGACGAAGAAAATGACCCACATAATGGGGCCGCCACTACTCATCAAGGCCATAAATTCATCTTTAATATTCATTGTTTAAAACTCCATTTCCACGCCGAAGAAGGGAAAAAATGACATGCCGGTAACTTCGGTAGGATTGCCAATTTTTTCATATTCATCACCGTAGTCGTACTCAACGATATTTCTGGCGAAGGTGACATTTTGCAGGTCAAGATAAAATTTCATCTTCGATTTATTAAACAAAACCTCGCGTCCGATACGGAGATCGATTTTGTAGTAGATGGGCAGGCGTTTGGCATTGTGCTCGCCATATTCGGCAATCCAGCGACTGCTGGGGTCGCTCGGGTCTTCCCGATGGCGCCCCGTTATCGCGGTATAGGGCCTGCCGGAATTGACCTGTGCCTTGATGCTCCAGTCCCAGCGCTTCCAGTTTCCACCAAAAGGCTGGCCCCATACGGTGGTGACGGTCAGCGGCTGGTCGCCTGAAAAGTCACGTGTGATACCGGTGATTTCATTGGTGCGGCGGGATTTTGCCCAGGAGAGCGACAGCCAGCCGATCTTTCCCTGGCTGGGAGTACGTTTGATAAACAGATCAAAACCATAGGCTTCGCCTGTGCCGCGATTGGCGAAGTTATCGGGAGGGTCGCTTTCATCAAGGGCGATCACCAGGTTTTTCATGGGCTTGTGATAAATCTCCGCCTTGACGCTGTAAAGTGGATTGATTTGATGCTCAACGCCCAGAATTCGGTGTTCCGCTTCCGTCATCAACAGGGCCGGGTT
>JALTPW010000518.1 GCA_026999335.1 Chromatiales bacterium | reverse complement strand
AGTGAATAAAACGCGCTTCTGGCAAGCCTATATCTACTTTCGAATCCGCAATATAGACATAATCCGCATAGCCGGGCCCGGCACCCTCAAAATGGCTGTGAGTGATTTCCAGGCGTTTGAGGCGACCGCCCAATGAAGCATTTTCCAGACGGCTGTTTTCAATGATTACCTCTGATGGATAAACAAGATTGATAATACTTCCATTGTCAAAAGTTGAGTTGGTGATGTAGGCTTTGAGTTCGCCCTCCATAATGGTGCCACTGGGTGAAAATATTTCGGCGTCTTCCCGGTTTTTAAGGGTGCTTCCTTCGAAATAGATAGTGCTGGGTTGGAAGTCCATTATGTCCACGTCCAGCAGATGACTCTTGATGAAACGCACATTATCCAGGCGGCTTTTGTTAAAGCTCGTCTGTCCCTCTCTGTGGCCTTCACGCTGATCCAGGGTGACTTCTTGGAAAGTCACATTTTGCAGGGTGCAGTTTTCACACCGTACGCCCACCCATTGACTGTGCTCAATGGTGACGTTCTCAAACACGGCGCCCGTGAGCTTGATCTCAAGCCAGTTAAGGTTCTTGAGCGTGGTGTTTTTCACTACCAGACCACTGAGATCCATTTCTTTCAGGCGGGTACTATTGAGCAGCGTCGGGTCTTGTTCCAGTTTCCGGTTGAGTTGCGGCACATCTTGCAGCAGTGTTTTCAATTCATTGCCGGGGGGCATGGGGGGGATCAGGCTCATGGTGGTTCCTAATGTCGGCAGAAATAAAAGTAAAAGACCAATAACGATGTGGTTTCGATGATGTGGGATCATGGCATGATTCATTTATGCGCCATAAGCATCAGCTAAGTATTCAGGGTTGAGGATGACGTTTTTAAAATCGGGCACCTCACCCCCTTTCAGGCTCGCAAATCGCCTGATCGACCACACCTCCCCGGTTTTTACCGCCACCGGAAAACACCAGGGCGAACCATAGTCGTAGTGGTCGTGCAGGGGGCCGGTGACGATCTGCTTTAGGTGCAGGGAAAGGAAATAGAGAGAGGTAGACTGTCTGCTTCTGCCTTTTGTCGTTCGCTCTTTCAACCCC
>JALTPW010000517.1 GCA_026999335.1 Chromatiales bacterium | reverse complement strand
TTGCGGCCTAGCGCCTTGTTTGTCTGTGACAGCGGGTTTGACAACGCCTGCTTGGCCAGATGGCCAGCCTCGGCGGAGCCAATCCCGGTCAGGTGGAACAGTATTGCGGTGGTAAGGCCAATCTCAATGGTTAAGCTCTGTGTGGTAGGAGCGGGCCATGCCCGCGAAATGCTTTTTTCCACAGCAACGATTAATGCGGAAACCACAGAGGCGCAGAGAAGATTATTGAATGGATTTTTTTGCGTCCTCTGTGCTCGGTTTCTGTGTTTCATTCCGTATCCAGAAAAAATCCATTGCGGGCATGGTTCGCTCCTACGACAGTGTTGTTTCTTCTATCTCGTTGAAGGCGACAACCCGGTTGCGGCCTAGCGCCTTTGCCTGGTAGAGCGCCTTGTCTGTCTGTGACAGCAGGTTTGACAACGCCTGCTTGGCCGGATAGCCGGCCTCGGCGCAGCTGACGCCGATGCTGGTGGTCATGGGGATGATGGGGTTCCCCGTACTGCACTCTTTGGCTTCAAATGCGCGGCGTATCTTTTCTGCCAGCACCATGGCGCCTTCGGCGGAGTCGTTAATGCTGAGCACCAGGAACTCCTCGCCGCCAATACGAAAGATGTAATCACTGGCACGCGAGAGTTCTCGCAGTAGCTCACCGGTGTGAGCCAGACAACGGTCGCCGGCCGGATGTCCGTGCTCATCGTTGATGCGTTTGAAATAGTCCAGATCCAGTAGTAATCCGCACAGCCACTTTTTCTCCCGCCGGGCCTGGGCCAGGAGTTTCGGAAACAGGTCGGTCAGATGACGGCGGTTGTAGAGCCCGGTGAGGGCATCGGTAATAGCGTTTTCTTCCAGCTTGCGGTGCACGCGTTCGATTTCTGCCTGCTTGCTGCGCAGTGCCGTGAGCATTTCGGCGAAGCGATTGACCAGGGCGTTGATCTCATTGGTTTCCGACGATTTTTGCAGCTTGGGCAATTTGCCATCGGCGACCGCCTGGGTGATTTGCATCAGTTGTTGCAAGGGGCGATTGAAGTTGCGGATGATCAGCAGGCCGATGATCAGTATTGCCGTGCCGCCTACCAGTGCCAGCA
>JALTPW010000516.1 GCA_026999335.1 Chromatiales bacterium | reverse complement strand
ATATAATGATTGTACCATCAAATGTATAATTCATTTTAAATGCTCTCCTTTTAAGTTCTTATAGATTATTTTAAATTATTGTTGGGGGATTGCAAGTTAATCCTCAAAAATTTTTACGTTTTTTGACAAATTTTTTCTGGAAATGAGAGACGTGCATCCTTCACAATGCAACTCCTTAAGCTGCGGCATGTCCGGCAAGGATGTAAGAGACGTGCATTCCCTACAATACAACTCCTTAAGCTGCGGCATGTCCGGCAAGGATGTGAGAGACTGGCATACCCCACAATACAACTTTTTAAGCTGCGGCATGTCCGGCAAGGATGTGAGAGACGTGCATCCCACACAATACAACTTTTCAAGCTGCGGCATGTCCGGCAAGGATGTAAGAGACGTGCATCCCCAGCAATGCAACTTTTTAAGCTGCGGCATGTCCGGCAAGGATGTGAAAGACGTGCATTCCCCACAATACAACTCCTTAAGCTGTGGCATGTCCGGCAAGGATGTGAAAGACGTGCATTCCCCACAATGCAACTCTTCAAGCTGTGGCATGTCCGGCAAGGATGTAAGAGACGTGCATTCCCAGCAATGCAACTTTTTAAGCTGCGGCATATCCGGCAAGGATGTGAGAGACATGCATCCCTCACAATGCAACTCCTTAAGCTGCGGCATGTCTGGCAAGGATGTGAGAGACGTGCATCCCCCACAATACAACTCCTTAAGCTGCGGCATGTCCGGCAAGGATGTAAGAGACGTGCATTCCCTACAATACAACTTTTTAAGCTGCGGCATGTCCGGCAAGGATGTAAGAGACGTGCATCCCCAGCAATACAACTTTTCAAGCTGCGGCATGTCCGGCAAGGATGTGAGAGACGTGCATCCTTCACAATGCAACTCTTCGAGCTGTGGCATGTCCGGCAAGAAATTTAGGGACGTGCATCCCCAGCAATACAACTTTTTAAGCTGCGGCATGTCCGGCAAGAATTTTATGGGCGTGCATCCCCCACAATACAACTCCTTAAGCTGCGGCATGTCCGGCAAGGATGTAAGAGACGTGCATCCCACACAATACAACTTTTTAAGCTGCGG
>JALTPW010000515.1 GCA_026999335.1 Chromatiales bacterium | reverse complement strand
GTCACTCCCACTCAATGGTGGCGGGCGGCTTGCTGGAAATATCGTAAGTGACACGAGAGATACCCGGCACTTCGTTGATAATACGGCGGGAAACGGTTTCCAGCAGCTCATAGGGCAGGTGCGCCCAGCGGGCCGTCATAAAGTCGATGGTCTCCACCGCGCGCAGCGAAATCACGTAATCATAGCGGCGGCCGTCGCCAGTGACACCGACGGATTTCACCGGCAAAAACACGGCAAAGGCTTGGCTGACCTTGTGATACCAATCGTGCTCATGCAGTTCCTCGATAAAAATGGCATCGGCGGGACGCAGGATATCGGCGTATTCCTTTTTCACTTCACCGAGAATCCGCACACCGAGGCCGGGCCCCGGGAATGGGTGACGGTAGACCATGTCATAGGGCAGGCCCAGTTCAGTGCCGAGTTTGCGTACCTCGTCCTTGAACAGCTCGCGCAGTGGCTCAACCAGCTTGAGCTGCATGGTGTCCGGCAGACCACCGACATTGTGATGCGATTTGATGACATGCGCCTTGCCGGACTTGGCGCCGGCGGACTCGATAACGTCCGGATAGATGGTTCCCTGTGCCAGCCATTTCGCGTTACACAACTTGGCCGACTGCTCCTCAAAGATATCGACGAATAGGTTGCCGATGATTTTGCGCTTTCTCTCCGGATCGGCCTCGCCCTTTAGCGCATCCATGAAACGCTGCTCGGCATCAACACGAATCACTTTTACACCCATGTGTTGGGCAAAGGTAGCCATCACCTGATCGCCTTCATTCTGCCGCAGCAGGCCGTTGTCAACGAATACGCAGGTCAGTTGATCGCCGATAGCCTTATGCAGCAGGGCCGCCACCACCGAGGAATCGACACCGCCGGAAAGACCAAGGATCACCTCGTCCGAGCCCACCTGCTCACGCACCGCACGGATGTTTTCCTCAATGATATTGCCCGCAGTCCATAATGGCTCACAGCCGCAGATGTCCAGTACGAAGCGCTTGATGATGCGCTCGCCCTGCCGGGTGTGGGTGACTTCAGGATGAAATTGGATGGCGTAAAAACGGCGTTTTTCATCGGCCATGCCGGCGAT
>JALTPW010000514.1 GCA_026999335.1 Chromatiales bacterium | reverse complement strand
GGCATAGACCTTGCCGGCCTTGATGGCGCCCGACACGGCCTCATCGTCAACAATACCGCCGCGGGCGAAATTGAGAATCACCACCTTGTCTTGCATGATCTTCAGCCGCTCGGCATTGATCATGTTTTTAGTCGCATCGACCAACGGCACGTGAAAGGTCACGAAATCCACATTGGACAGCAGGTCGTCCACGCTGGCCGCCTTTTTAACATTGGACGACAATTCCCACGCACCCTCCACCGTGATGCCGGGATCAAAGCCGATGACGTTCATGCCCAGCGACACGGCGGCATTGGCCACCTGCCGGCCGATGGCGCCGAGGCCGATGACGCCGAGGGTACGACCGGGCAGTTCGAAACCACCGAAGTTCTTTTTACCCGCCTCGACCTGCTTGCCGATGCTCGCGTCGTCACCTTGCAGATTGCGGGCAAAATCCCAGGCCGGACAGATGTTGCGCGCCGCCAGCAGCATGCCGGTCAGCACCAGTTCCTTCACCGCATTGGCATTGGCGCCGGGGGCATTGAACACCGGAATACCCATGGCGCTCATCTTGTCGACGGGAATATTATTGACCCCGGCGCCGGCACGGCCCACGGCCTTCAGCGCGGGCGGGATCGCCATGTCGTGCATTTTGAAGGAACGCAACAGGATGGCATCCGGATGCTGGATCTCGGAGGCGATTTCGTACTGGTCGCGTGGCAGGCGTTCCAGACCGGCAACGGAGATGTTATTCAATGTCAGGATTTTGTACATATTTAGCCCTCTTTTGATGCCACAGAGGCACGGAGTACACAGAGAAAAACAATTTTATTTTTCCTCAGTGAACGCTGTGCCTCTGTGGTCAATCTTCTCAGCCGTTGCGTTTTTCGAAATCGGCCATAAAGGCGATCAATGCATCCACGCCTTCTTCCGGCATGGCGTTGTAGATGCTGGCGCGCATACCGCCCACGGAGCGGTGACCCTTGAGAGTGACCAGACCGGCTTCCTTGGCCTCGCTGAGAAAGGTGGCGTCCAGTCCGGCATCGGCCAGGGTGAAGGGAACATTCATCCACGAGCGGCAGGCGGGATCCACCGGGTTACTATAAAAGCCGGATGCGTCGATGGCAGCATATAGCTTGCCGGCCTTGCGCTGGTTGATCTCGGCCATGGCTTTGAGGCCACCTTTCTGCTTGATCCAGTCGAACACCAGCCCGGCCAGATACCAGCCATAGGTGGGCGGTGTGTTGTACATGGAATCGGTATCGGCGTGGGTCTTGTAATCGAACATGGCGGGCGTACCGTCCCTGGCATTGCCGATCAGGTCATCGCGAATAATAACCACTGTGAGCCCAGCGGGGCCGATGTTCTTCTGCGCACCGGCATAGATAATGCCGAACTTCGACACATCGATGGGACGCGAAAGGATAGTCGACGACATATCTGCAACTAGCGACACGTTGCCGGTATCGGGTATATAGGGGAATTCCACACCCTCGATGGTCTCATTGGGGGTGTAGTGCACATAGACGGCATCGCTGCCGTGCGCCACGGCACCCTCGGCAGGCACGCTGGTGAACTTACCGCCACGCTCGGTATCCGCCACCACCGTGACCTCCCCGAAGCGCTTGGCCTCGGCGATGGCCTTCTTCGACCAGGAACCGGTGCGGTAATAATCGGCCTTGCCACGCTTGTCTGACAAAGAACCGCCCAGCAAATTCAGCGGCACCATGGCGAACTGACTGGAGGCGCCGCCCTGTAAAAACAGCACCTTGTAGTTGTCGGGAATCGCCATGATCTCGCGCAGATCGGCCTCGGCCTGTTCCGCAATGGACATGAATTCCTTGCCGCGATGACTCATTTCCATCACCGACATACCCGCGCCGCGCCAGTCCAACATCTCGGCCCGGGCCTTTTCCAAAACGTCCTGTGGCAGTGCGGCGGGGCCGGCACTGAAGTTAAATACGCGACTCATGGATACCCCTGTTGTTTTTCAATACTTCAAATCTGGCCGTAGGAGCGGGCCATGCCTGCGAAAAAATTTCTCGCCACGAAGTCACAGCGAGCACGGAGAAAACCCTGTGAGTAATCTCTGTGACTCCGTGACAAATTTTGGCAATTATCGCGGGCATGGCCCGCTCCTACGGGACGGTACGTCTATTCGGTTTCTTCATTCCGGCTCTCTTCATTCGGGTTCTCTTCATCGTCATCCTGTTCGACGATACGCTGCATGCCCACCAGCTTCTCGCCCTTGGTCAGGTTGATGAGCTTCACGCCCTGGGTGTTGCGGCCCAGCACGGAGACCTCGGCGACGCGGGTGCGCACCAGGGTGCCACGGTTGGTGATCAGCATGATCTCGTCGTCGTCTTGCACCAGCACAGCGCCCACCACGGCGCCATTGCGCTCGTTGCTCTGAATAGAGAGCACACCCTGCCCGCCGCGGCCGTGGGCCGGGTACTGATCCACCGCAGTGCGTTTGCCATAACCGTTTTCGGTGGCCGTGAGTACACAGCCTTCGCTGGCGATGATCAGCGAAATCACCCGCACATCCGCCGCCAGCTTCACACCACGCACACCGCAGGCGGTACGGCCCATGGCGCGCACATTGTTTTCATTGAAGCGGATGACCTTGCCGGCGCTGGTAAACAGCATGACATCACGTTCGCCGTCAGTGATATCCACACCTACCAGTTGATCGCCTTCACGCAGATCGATGGCGATGATGCCGTTGCTGCGCGGGCGTGAAAAGTCCTGCAGCGAGGTCTTCTTCACCGTGCCATTGGCGGTCGCAAAAAAGATATTTTTGTCGGCCTCGTACTCGCGGATCGGCAGTACTGCGGTAATGCGCTCACCCTCATCCAGTGGCAACAGATTGACAATCGGCTTGCCGCGCGCGCCACGACCGGCCTGCGGCAATTCATAGACCTTTTTCCAGTACACCTTGCCGGCGCTGGAAAAACACAGGATGGTATCGTGGGTGCTGGCGATGAACAGCTGATCGACGAAATCCTCTTCCTTCATAGCCGTGGCGGACTTGCCGCGGCCACCGCGACGCTGGGCGCGATAATCGGCCAGCGGCTGGGCCTTGGCGTAACCTTCGTGGGAGAGGGTCACCACCACGTCTTCTTCGGTGATCAGGTCTTCGAGACTGAGATCGAGATGGGTTTCGAGGATCTCGGTGCGGCGCTCGTCACCGTACAGTTCCTTCATGGCCTGCAATTCTTCGCGGATCACCTCCATCAAGCGTTCGACACTGCCGAGGATCTCCAGCAGCTCGAAAATAGTCGCCAGCAACTCCTCATATTCGCCGAGGATCTTGTCCTGTTCCAGCCCGGTCAGACGGTGCAGGCGCATCTCGAGAATGGCCTGCGCCTGGGTATCGGAAAGGTGATAGCTGCCGTCAATGAAACCGAAGGCCTTGTCCAACCCGTCCGGGCGCGAAGACTCGGCACCGGCACGCTCCAGCATCTGCACCACCACACCCGGCTGCCAGCCGGTGGCCATCAGCCCTTCCTTGGCCGCCGCCGGGTTGGGCGCGGCCTTGATGAGGGCAATAATGGGATCGATGTTGGCCAGCGCCACCGCCAGACCCTCGCGGATGTGGGCCTTTTCGCGCGCCTTGCGCAGATCGTAGATGGTACGGCGGGTAACCACGGTGCGGCGATGATCGATAAAGGCCTGCAGGATCTGCTTGAGATTGAGCAGGCGCGGCTGACCATCCACCAACGCCACCATATTGATACCGAACACGGTCTGCATCTGGGTCTGCTGGAACAGATTATTGAGCAGCACCTCGGCCACTTCACCGCGCTTCAGCTCGACCACCATGCGCATGCCGTCCTTGTCGGACTCATCGCGTAGCTCGGAGATGCCCTCGATCTTTTTGTCTTTCACCAACTCGGCGATTTTTTCCACCAGGCGGGCCTTATTGACCTGATACGGCAGTTCGGTGACGACGATGCGCTGGCGGCCGTTGTCATCGGTCTCGATCTGACTACGCGCGCGCATCAGGCAGCGGCCGCGGCCGGTACGGTAAGCCTCGTGAATACCACGCACGCCATTGATGAAACCGGCGGTGGGGAAATCCGGGCCGGGGACGTATTCGAGCA
>JALTPW010000513.1 GCA_026999335.1 Chromatiales bacterium | reverse complement strand
ACTGAACGCTGGCGGCGGGCGTCGTGACTTAGGCAGTCTGGATTGAGTACAGAGAACCCTGGGAGTTTGTCGTACCAATTATCCTGAGTTCCGCTGCGTACAAGCCAAGCCTCTAATCGTGAATGATAATGCGCCGGGTATCCGTCTGAATATCCACAACCTGGCCGGCCTCATGGGCAATTTCTGCCAGTTCAGCCAAGGCCGGCTCATTGTTTTCCCCTGCCAGAGTCTTCAGCGTATCTGCCGCATGGCAGTCGATGTGGTGTGTGTTCGTGTCACCGGCATCGCAGCCACAGGCAGGTGCATCGATGGCCAATACAAAACCTTCCGGCAATTGCAGGATCACCGGCTCGGCATGGTGGACCTGCGCAATAGCCTTTTTGGCACTGATCGGGCCCTCCCAGTGGAGGATGGGCATGTTGCTGTAATCACGCATGGTTGTCTCCTTTGTATGGCGGTTTGGATGTTGTTGGCCTATTACCTTGCATCAATATAGATCATGTTCCGTCGCCATACGCAGCGAGGTAGCAAAGCGCCGCATGCGTGTGGTCTGTTTTTTTTAAAAAACTGATCAGGAACATCAGATATCCCTGAACACGGCAAATTAGCTAGCCGGGACAACAATAACTGCCCGGAATGCTGCCTTAATAAAAATGTTCTGACTGCAACTTGGGTTACTGAAGCCTGAAACGACTTGCACTAAGGTACCCGGAGTCTCGCAAATATTGAGGATGACGCCGTGGGTATAGCACGCAAGAAGCTTGATCAAGTCGCAGAACTGACACGTCGCCTGAGCAAGGATTATCCAGCGGAGACCCGCGCCTTTCTCGGTTTCCTGCAGACGGCCGAGCAGGGAAAGGCGCTGGATTTACGCATCAAGGAACTGATTAATGTTGGTTTGGCGGTGGCTGGGCAATGTGAGTGGTGCATCGCCTTCCATGTCGAGCAGGCAGTCAAGGCCGGCGCCAGCCGTGATGAGGTGGTGGAAGCCGGTTTCATGGCGGTGGTGATGCATGGTGGGCCGGCCTACATGTACATGACACCACTCTTCGAGGCTGTGGATGAATTTTATCAGAGTTCAGAGTAGCCCCCGGCTGAGGCAGTGAATACTTATCGGCCATATTCCTCGCTGCCACCGGTTGTACTGGCTCTGCTGGTCGTCAACGGTGGGATGTTTCTTCTGGAACATTCTGCTGCCAATCAGCTGATTGATCTGCTTGCGCTTTGGCCTGTGGCGGTACCTGTTTCACCATTGCTGGGCATGACGCCACCTTCGTTTGAACCATGGCAGCTGGTGAGCTATTCATTTTTGCACGGCAGCATCATGCACCTGCTGCTGAACATGTATGCCTTGTGGCTGTTCGGTACGCGTATGGAGAACGTCTGGGGCTCGAAGGTCTTTGCCCTTTACTACTTTGTCTGCGTTATAGGTGCGGGTTTGGTGCAACTGTATGTTGCCAGTCAAGCAGCGAAGCAGGGGGGTGTCTATCCGACGATCGGTGCCTCTGGTGGTGTGTTTGGCTTGTTGCTGGCCTTTGGCATGACCTTCCCTAACGAGCGGTTGATGCTTATTTTCCCGCCAATCGTGCTGAAGGCGAAATGGTTTGTACTGATTTATGGCGCCATCGAGTTATGGGCGGGTGTTACTGGTACGGAAGCGGGCGTGGCGCACTTTGCCCACTTAGGCGGCATGTTTTTTGGCCTTGCGTTGCTGCTTTACTGGCGTCGCCATCCGCCGGGGTTTCGTTGAATTTGTAGCGCCGTGAGCTGCACGGATAAAACTTGTTGGCGAAGTTGAGATGGGGGAAACAGGTACATGGAATCGGGCTTATTAAAGAAGATGTTGCGCGACATGTTGCTGGCGCGGGCCTTCGAAGAGCGGGCGGCGCAGGAGTACGCCCAGGGCAACATCGCCGGTTTTCTACATCTCTATCCGGGTGAGGAGGCGGTGGGCGTGGGTGTGCTGCATGCAGCAGAACCGGCGGATTATGTCGTCTCCACTTACCGGGAACATGTCCACGCCCTGGTGCGTGGTGTGCCGGTGCGGGTGGTGATGGCCGAGCTGTTTGGCCGCAAGACCGGCTGCAGCGGCGGCCTGGGCGGCTCCATGCATCTGTTCGACCGTGAACGCCGCTTTATGGGCGGCTATGCCATCGTCGGCGAGACCTTTCCCATCGCCACCGGTATCGGCTATGCCATCGCCATGCGTGAACTGCCTGAGGTGGTAATCTGTTTCTTTGGCGACGGCGCCGTCAACCAGGGCACCTTCCACGAGAGTCTCAACATGGCGGCGCTGTGGAAATTGCCAGTGCTGTTCGTGTGCGAGAACAATCATTACCAGATAGGTACCGAGATTCACCGCCACTCGGCTGTGGCCGAGGTTTACAAGCGCGCCTGTGGATATCGTATTCCAGCCCACCGGGTCAACGGCATGGATGTGTTGGCCGTGCATCATGCGACCGAAGAGGCCCTGGTACAAATCCGTGCGGGTAATGGGCCACAATTCATCGAATGCGAGACCTACCGTTTTCGTGGTCATTCCATGGCCGACCCCGGCAGTTACCGTCCCAAGGTGGAATTGCAGGCCTTCGAAAATACCGAGGACCCGGTAAAGATTGCCATCGCCGAGACCGTGACCGCCTATCCCACGGCAGAGCAGATTGCGGCCGTCGGCTCGGACAATATCGACAGCCTGACGGGCAGTCTGCGCAGTGGTGGACATTTTCCACCCGAACATCTCGATGCCATGCAGGCGGAAATCACCGCTGAGGTGGAGGCGGCCGTGCGTTTCGCCAGTGAAAGCCCCGAGCCAACGCTGGCTGATGCGCAGGCGGCGTTGGATTGCAATCGTCAGGGAGAGGTCCTGATCTGATGGCGACTGCCAGCGCATTGGCGCAGACACGTCGCTGGCTGCTGATCTCCACACTGCTGAATGCCGTGCTGGCGATGTTCAAACTGGCTTGGGGATTGTTCTCCGGCAGTACCGTGGTCTTGGCGGATGCCATTCACAGTTTTACCGATGTGCTGGGTGCGCTACTGGTCTATGGTGCCGTGCGTTTTTCCACGCGCCGTTCCCGTCGCTTTCCTCTCGGCATGTACAAGCTGGAAGATATGGCAGCGCTGCTGGGCGGGTTGGCTGTGCTGTTCGCGGGTTATGAAGTTCTGCGCTCCGTCTTCTTTGGCAGTGGTGTAACAAACGCCTCGGTACCTTTTGCCACTCTGGGTTTCATGGCCCTGGTGTTATGGGTGCAGACGGTGTTCTATGTTCGGGAAAAGCGTGCTGCTGCCTGCCTGAATTCTCCCGGCCTGAACAGTGATGTGGTCAATTGGTTGGGTGATATGGGTGCCGGGCTGGTGGTTATGGCTGGCATTGGTGGCCATTTGCTGGGTGTCCCTTACGCACAGGAAGTGGCTGTTGTCGTTATCGCTGCGATGATTTTTTATGGTGCCTATGAAGTGATTCGAGACAGTCTCTTTTCATTGTTAGATGCTTCTGCAACGAGTAATGATCGTGAGGAAATACAGCGTTATCTGTCTTCTCACCCTGCGTTGGAAGAGGTCAGAGACCTCTATATCCGCAGCGCGGGCAGCGTACTCTTTGTTCGTGCAACCCTGGTGTTGGACGTGCAAAGTTTCAACAAGGCACATCAACTGGTAGACGACATTGCCGAGCAACTCAAACAGAAGATACCACGCATTGAGGAAGTCACTCTGCACTATGAACCTGTGCATCAGCGATACAAGCGCATCGCTACTTTGTTTGAAGCCGACCGCAAGACTCCCGCCCATCACTTTGGCAAGGCGCGCTATATTCGCCTTGAGGAGAGTTCTGCGGAGGATCGGACACAGTCGTGGTACAGCAATCCCTTCAGTGAGGGTGAACACGGCAGGGCCATGAAGCTGATTGCCTGGCTACTCAGAAACCGGGTGAATGAAGTGCGCCTTCTACCCGGAAAGATTCCCGACACCCTGGTCGAAATTCTCGAAACAGTGGAGATTGACTATCGGCCTGTTACTGAATCAGTCGCGTTAACCAAAAATGGGATTGGCAGAACCCCTGAGGGAGGAATGCAGCGTGAATAACACTG
>JALTPW010000512.1 GCA_026999335.1 Chromatiales bacterium | reverse complement strand
CGGTACGAGATAAAGAACGCCCAATCTGTGAGCGAATACCGAATTCAGCCAAAACCTCCCACACCAGCCTACGGTTAATATCTCTGATCAGATTTCCAGGCTTATCTAAGCGCCCGGATTTATCCAAGGCCTGATAGTCCGATACCCACATCATATTAGGCGCGATGAATTCAGCAATGTATCGCAAGGGTTCCATAGAATCAGGATTGCCTGAGTTCTCTAACCAAAACTCAGGAAGCATTTCATAGAACTTTGTTAGCGGCATCTCCATATTATGGTGATGCAGACATTTCGCCATTGCCATACGAATATTGTTATGCCAAGTTCGTCCTGCAAAAAACCCGGCACGATGTGCCGCATCCTGCACCGAGTCAGAAAATGCAATCAGTTTTTTATCATCATTGCAGCGAGCGGCATACATCGTATGCACGGCCACCGCACTTAGGCTGGCTGCCCTGGCACCAAATACCAGCAAGCTGTTATTGGCTTCACACACCGGACACTTACGCTGACTCTCAACGGTCGGCACTCCACCTCGGCGAACCTCTTTGTTTAGGTTCGGCTCAAACACATCAATCATTGTCTCTTCAAGACAACAGGTACATTGCGTGTGACTCAGTTGAAGATTACCGCAGCTCGCACAAACGTATTTACGCTGTCCCTTTGAAGAGGGGGCAGCCTCACCTTCACGAACAGGCAACAGCACTTTTATCTGCCGGTCCTTAGCAAAAAAACCGTTATAAATGGCCCGTAAGTCCGTATCAACCTGGCTCTTACCTTCGTTAACACGCGTCAGCCATGCCGTGGTATGGCACTCACTGCACTGCACCAACGGTAAAAAGAGTTGCTGCTGATCTTTTTTCAGATCATCCGCGAACTGAAGATTAACCGGGAATCTTTCCGTATCATCCCCCAAACGAGAGACAATACGCCGCAGCTCCCTCGCCCAGAGCTGTAAACGCAAGGTGACAAAGGGTTCACCTTCATAGTTATTACCCCGTGCATACGCCAGCAAGGAGAGCATTGACAACAACACCGACGGTAATTGTTGCTTTAAGTGGGCAGGTACCAGATTTTGAATCAACGGCAACAGAT
>JALTPW010000511.1 GCA_026999335.1 Chromatiales bacterium | reverse complement strand
TATAATGACCCCCAAAAACTGGACCACAAGCTAAGGTGGAAAAAGATATAATCTAACCAGCTTGTGGAGGACAAAAAATGACCAGTAGACGGAAACAATACAATGCCCAATTTAAGTTTCGGGTGGCGCTGGAAGCTAGTCGGGGACATCAAACTATCAGCCAGATTGCCAGCCAAAATAATGTGCATCCCAATCTTGTGAGCAACTGGAAGAAGCAGCTGCTGAAAGATGGCCCCGACGTTTTCAAAAGGAAGGCCAGCCGGCAAGAACGGCAGCAAGCAGCCAAAGAGGCTGACTTATACGAGCAGATCGGGCGACTCAAGATGGAACTGGAGTGGCTGAAAAAAAAAGCTGCCCAATTCAAGTGAGGCCAAACGGACAATGATTGAAACAAACCATCCCACTTTGAGTATTCGCCGGCAGTGCGAGCTGGTCGGTCTCAACCGGGCGACCTACTACTGGCAACCGGCCGGAGAATCGCCCTTGAATCTGCGTCTCATGCGGCTGATCGACGAAGAGTACACCCGAGCGCCCTTCTACGGCTATCGCAAGATAACAGCCCGGCTCAACAAGGCTCATGGCTTCCAGGTCAATCGCAAGCGGATAGCCCGCCTGATGCGCAAGATGGGTCTGCAAGCAGTCTACCCCCGGCCACGCACATCGTTGGGTAACAAACAGCACAAAAAATACCCCTATCTGCTGCGTGGTCTGGACATCACCCGGCCTAACCAGGTCTGGTGTGCCGACATAACCTATATTCCCATGCCCACTGGCTTCATGTATCTGGTGGCCATCATGGATTGGTTCAGTCGTTTTGTCCTGGCCTGGCAGCTCTCTAACACCTTGGATGGTGCCTTTTGCCTGGCCGCGCTTCAGATTGCCTTGCGCGATGCCCAACCTGACATCTTTAACACCGACCAAGGCGTTCAGTTCACGGCCCTTGACTTTACCGACGCCCTGGAAGCAGCCCACATTCGGGTCAGCATGGACGGCCGTGGTCGCGCCTTTGACAACATCTTCATCGAACGCCTCTGGCGCTCCGTGAAATACGAAGACATTTACATCAAGGAATACAGCTCCGTGTCGGCTTTGGCCGC
>JALTPW010000510.1 GCA_026999335.1 Chromatiales bacterium | reverse complement strand
GGCGCCGCGCCCGGTGGCTGGGCACAGGCCGCCGTGCCGCTGGTCGGCAAAAAAGGGGCGATCATTGCGCTGGACATCCTGCCCATCGAGCCCATCGAGGGGGTTACCTTCATCCAGGGCGATTTTGCGGAACAGGATGTGCATGCACGGTTGCTGATGGCGATAAATGGACGCGCGGTAGACCTTGTAATGTCGGATATGGCGCCCAATATCAGTGGTCTCAAGGCCGTTGATCAGCCGCGCGCCATGTATCTGGCGGAACTGGCACTGGATTTTGCCCGTGGGGTGCTGAAACCCGGCGGTGATTTTCTGGTTAAAGCGTTTCAGGGTGAGGGCTTTGACGAGTACCTGAAAGATGTTCGGGACGCATTCAAGAAAGTCGTTATCCGCAAGCCCGGGGCATCTCGACCGAAGTCCCGCGAGGTGTATCTGTTGGCGATGGACATGAAAAAAGAGGCGAAAAAAGAGGTGGGTGCCTGAGTGGTGTGCTTGTATTTACAGCCGGTTTACTGTACCTAAACGTTATTACTCCAAGGTCATCAATCAGGGTGTAGTTGGTCTGTCAGCGTTCAGGGCGCCAACAGTAGGCGCTTTAGGCGAGACGCTCCTCGCAGCGAATGGCCGTAGCCCTTTGCAAGCGCTGCGCCTTGCTGCGGAACCGCGCGGAAACGCTGCACCCCAGTTTATGACCTTGATGGAGTAATATTGTCTCGATATGCTTGATCGAGACCTGATTCATAATTACGAGAGGCAAGCCAGTTTGAGTGATTTATCAAAGAACCTGATCCTATGGGTTGTCATAGCCATTGTGTTGGTGTCCGTGTTCAACAATTTTGGACCACAGCCAAATGCCACCAAACCCATGGAATACTCCTCCTTCATCAGCGCCGTCAAAGAGGGCGTAGTGACCAAGGTGGAAATCATGGGTCGTACCGTTCACGGCGTTACCGCCTCTGGTGAACGTTTTACGACCTACACCCCGGACGACCCCGGTCTGATCGCCGATCTGCTGAATAACGGCGTGGTGATTGATGCCAAGCCACCGGAACAGCAGGGGCTGCTGATGCAGGTGTTTATTTCCTGGTTCCCCATGCTGCTGCTGATTGCCGTGTGGGTGTTCTTCATGCGTCAGATGCAAGGCGGTGCCAGCGGTCGTGGCGCCATGTCTTTCGGCAAGAGCAAGGCCCGCATGCTGGGCGAGGATCAGGTAAAAGTGAGCTTTGCCGATGTCGCCGGTGTGGAAGAGGCCAAGGATGAGGTGTCGGAACTGGTAGAATTCCTGCGTGACCCGGGCAAATTCCAGAAACTCGGCGGCAAGATTCCCCGAGGGGTATTGATGGTGGGCTCACCGGGCACGGGTAAAACCCTGCTGGCCAAGGCCATTGCCGGCGAAGCCAAGGTACCGTTCTTCACCATTTCCGGCTCTGATTTCGTCGAGATGTTCGTCGGCGTGGGTGCCTCGCGCGTGCGTGACATGTTCGAGCAGGCCAAGAAACATGCGCCGTGCATCATCTTCATCGATGAAATCGATGCCGTCGGCCGCCATCGCGGCGCCGGTCTGGGCGGTGGTCACGACGAACGCGAGCAGACCCTGAACCAGCTGTTGGTGGAAATGGATGGTTTTGAAGGTAACGAGGGCGTCATCGTGATTGCCGCCACCAACCGTCCGGACGTATTGGATCCCGCGTTGCTGCGCCCTGGCCGCTTCGATCGTCAGGTGGTGGTGCCCCTGCCGGATGTGCGTGGCCGCGAGCAAATCCTCAAGGTGCACATGCGCAAGGTACCGCTGGCTGATGACGTCAAACCCAGCATCATCGCCCGTGGCACGCCGGGTTTTTCTGGTGCGGATCTGGCCAATCTGGTCAACGAGGCGGCATTGTTTGCTGCGCGTGCCAATGAAATCCGGGTCAGCATGAATGACTTCGAGCGCGCCAAGGACAAGATCATGATGGGCGCTGAACGCAAATCCATGGTGATGAACGAGGACGAAAAACGCCTCACCGCCTATCACGAGGCCGGTCATGCGATTGTTGGCCTGAGCATGCCCTCACATGATCCGGTCTACAAAGTGTCGATTATTCCGCGCGGCAGAGCCTTGGGAGTGACCATGTTTCTGCCCGAAGAGGATCGTTACAGCTATAGCAAGGAGCGGTTGGAAAGCCAGATCGCCAGTATGTTTGGCGGGCGTATTGCGGAAGAGCTGGTATTTGGTCCGGAGCATGTCACCACTGGCGCCTCCAACGATATCCAGCGTGCAACGGAAATCGCCCGCAACATGGTCACCAAGTGGGGTCTATCGGACAAGCTCGGCCCGCTGACCTATATGGAAGAAGAGGGTGAGATATTCCTCGGCCATTCCGTGGCACAGAACAAGCATGTCTCCGACGAGACCGCGCATATCATCGATGAAGAAATTCGTGTCATCATTGATCGCAACTATGCACGTGCGGAACAGATCCTCAAGGAACAGCGCGACAAGCTAGACATGATGTCGGATGCCCTGATGAAGTTCGAAACCATCGACCGCTCGCAGATCGATGACATCATGGACGGGAAAGAGCCGCAACCACCGGAAGACTGGTCTGACAATGACCGGGGCTCTGACACCCCCACGGACAGTGGCAATGCGGCCGCAGGGAAAGAGTCAAAAGGTACGGATTCCACCATTGGCGGACCGGCCGGCGAGCACTGATCCACAGACCTGATGGTGCAGTGGGGGAACTTTTTTTCCCGCTGCATCGTCTTCCTCACCAGTGAATTCCCATGTTGCAAGTATTGCAGTGTGCTGACAGACCGCTGGATCTGACCTGCCCGCAGGTCATGGGTATCCTCAACGTAACCCCCGATTCCTTCTCGGACGGGGGTTTGTTTGTTTCAGTGGATGCTGCATTGATACAGGCGCGGCAAATGGTCGCGGCAGGTGCGGCCATTATTGATGTCGGCGGGGAGTCGACACGCCCCGGCGCCGCGGCTGTTTCTGTACAGGAAGAGCTGGATCGTGTGGCGCCGGTGGTCGAGACCATTGTGCGCGAATTGCCGGTGATCGTCTCGGTGGATACCAGCAAGGCGCCGGTGATGGCCGAGGCGGTGGCACTGGGCGCGGGCCTGATCAACGATGTACGCGCCTTGCGTGAACCGGGCGCACTACAGGCCGCAAGCAATGCCGGTGTGCCGGTATGTCTGATGCATATGGCGGGTGATGATCCACGTTCCATGCAGGAAGATCCGCACTATGCAGATGTGGTCGATGACATTCGGCTTTTTTTGCGCAGGCGTATCCAGGCCTGCGAAGCCGCCGGTATTTCAGCTTCGCGCCTGTTGCTCGACCCCGGTTTTGGTTTTGGCAAGCATGTGACGCACAACCTCTTGATCATACAGCGCCTGCGCGAATTTCTATCGCTGGGCAGACCCCTGTTGATCGGTGTGTCGCGCAAGTCGACCATTGGCACGGTGCTTGATCGTGCCGCAGAAGAACGTTTGCCGGGTAGTCTGGCCCTGGCCACCATGGCCTGTCAGGAAGGCGCACAGATTATTCGTGCGCACGATGTTGCGGCGACCGTTGATGCCGTGAAAATGTGTCATGCGGTGAGGGTCGCATCATCGGATGACTTAACTCAGTAATCAGGAACCATCACTAACCATCAATAAGGAACCATTCGCGTTATGGAAAAGCTGCATTTTGGAACTGACGGAATTCGTGGCCGGGTGGGCGAGGGCGCCATTAACCCGGAATTCATGCTCAAGCTGGGCTGGGCCGTAGGCCGAGTACTGACCGGCAATAATGCCGGCAAGGTGGTGATCGGCAAGGATACGCGTATTTCCGGTTACATGTTCGAGTCGGCACTGGAAGCCGGCCTGACGGCTGCGGGCATCGACAGCCTGTTGCTGGGCCCCATGCCGACGCCGGCAATTGCCTATCTGACCCGAACCCTGCACGCCGATGCCGGCATTGTCATCAGCGCATCGCACAATCCATTTCACGATAACGGCATCAAGTTTTTCTCGGCCGATGGCACCAAGCTTTCCGATGAGATCGAGTTGGCCATCGAAGCCGAGCTGGACAAGGCACTGTTGTGTGTGGATTCCGCATTGCTGG
>JALTPW010000509.1 GCA_026999335.1 Chromatiales bacterium | reverse complement strand
TCCTACCTCACCATCGAACTGCACGGCGCCATTCCCGTCGAGCTACGCCCGCTGCTAGGCAATCGCATCTACGGTTGCGATGACTGCCAGCTGTTCTGCCCGTGGAATCGTTTCGCCACACCCAGCCCGGAAGTGGATTTCCTGCCCCGCCACACGCTGGACGACAGCACACTGATCACGCTGTTTGCTTGGGACGAGGCCACCTTCCTGACACGCACTGAAGGCAGCCCCATCCGTCGCATCGGCCATCAGCGCTGGCTGCGCAACATCGCCGTGGCATTGGGCAATGCAGCGTACTCCGAGATAACGATTTCTGCCCTGCGCAGCCGACAGGATCACCCTTCGGCGCTGGTTCGCGAGCACGTGCAATGGGCGCTGGAGAAGCAGCAGGCATAGCCCCGAACCTCCCGGACTTGACACGCACCATTTCCCCTCCTCTCTCACCAGCCCTCTCCGCCCACCTTGACCTCAATCAAATTCATCCCATGATTGCCTTGCTACTCTGATTTTCGTTACCCGCCGCACAGCCGTTTGCCTCACACGAGGCTTTTCACACGCAATCAAAAACGAGGTCCGTTTTGAACGAAACAGCAAGCAACCCCACGCTGGCACAACTGCAGGTTATCTTCCATGCCCTCTGCAACGGCGGTGATGCGGAGGCATTGATCGGGGCATTCGATGCAAACTGCGAAAGTCTTACCCAGGATGACATCACCCAGGTCTTGCAGAAAATCAACGAACAAGGCCTGACCTATCAAAACAACCCCAAGGTGAAGGCATTCTACTACGACGTGGTCGAGCCGAAGCTGTCGACCGGTATCATCAATAGCTTTCCACTAGGGCATCCGGTACGCGTCTATCTCGAAGAGAACGGTATGCTGCGCGCCCTGTTCGCTCGCGCCGGCAAACTTGATCCCGAGCGAGACAGCGAAAATTTCAAAAACCTGTTCAGTGACATCTGTAAGGTGGAAAAACATTACCAGCGCAAGGAAAACCAGCTGTTCCCTTGCCTGGAAAGACACGGCTGGGACGGCCCCAGCAAAAACATGTGGGCCTTTCACGATGAGATTCGCGCCATGCTCAAACAAATTCGACTGG
>JALTPW010000508.1 GCA_026999335.1 Chromatiales bacterium | reverse complement strand
CTGAATCCGCGATCTCAGGTTTAGTACAGAAAGCCGATCCACAATGACTATCGGCAGGAATTCACTCATTCACGGCCATATCGATCCATACTGCGTATCGGTTATTCCTGCTCTACGAACAACAAATCCTGAAAACAGAAACACCACCACCTTGCTGGAAAACACCAACAAAGTGCCCATTCACTACAACTTGGAAATGTTCAGGATTCGCAGGCAGTACCGCGATATTTGGAAAGACCGCTGAAACAGTGTACCCCCCCTCACTATTATTTTTTATCAGCCAAGCCCGGCAAACAGACAGGGTTGTTATTTTTATCTGGCCGCATTTCCGCGTTAGCAACCACCAACGCCGGAACACCTAGCTATATATATCAGTCGTTAATTATGTTGGTTTGGCATTCCCAACCATCAACGCTATCGATGCTAGAACAACCCCGGCACGGGTGTCAATGTATATTTGATAAAAAAATCAACCCATCGACGGATATTAAAAACAAGCCTGGCAAGCGCACCTGGTTTGTGCAAACCACTTATTTTGCAGGCTTTTTTGGTGCAGACAGAGCAATCTCCCAGCAGCATTTCCCGCACAACAAGCGCGCCTTTATCGAGCAGACTGTCAAAAAACCGCCCTTCGGCAGCCTATTCCGCATATTTTATCCATTTACACAAAGTTCGTGCAGCTTTATTGACATGTCCGGGTCACCACCCGACCAGGAAATCCCTGCTTTTATTCCGCAATATTAACGGCCAATACATCGCAATGCGCATGGTGCAAAACTGCGTTCGCGGTGGAGCCCAGCAATTTAAAAATACCCTGCCGGCTGTGGCGGCCGATGACAATCAGGTCAACCTGATTGTCATCGGCATAGCGAATGATTTCCGACTTTGTAACACCAATCTCAACATTCGAAACAACATCGATATCATCCAGGGCTTTCACCTTATCTGCCAGATTTTCCCTTGCCCGCGCCACCAGCGACTCTTCGATCTCCAATGGCCCGGGGAGCATAAAATCACTGCCAAGATCGACAGGCACGTACTCCACCACATGCAATAGCAGCAGCTTGGTGGAATATATTTTTGCCAGCTCAGTGGCAC
>JALTPW010000507.1 GCA_026999335.1 Chromatiales bacterium | reverse complement strand
AAGCAGGTGGGCATGGAACGCACCCACCTGTACAGAAAACTGAAATCACTGGGAATAGATACCCGGCGCGACAAACAGCAGTAGCCACAAAACGCACAAAATACACAAAACACACAGAATAAAAAGAGCCCGAGTTAGAAACGCGATGAAAATCATCATTCTCGGTGCCGGCCAGGTCGGCACATCGGTCGCGGAAGTCCTCGCCAGCGAGGCTAGCGACATTACCGTTGTCGATGTCGACAGCGAAAAGCTCGATGCCCTGCGTGACCGCCTCGACATCGGTACCGTACAGGGCGAGGCGGCCCACCCGGAGGTACTGGCCAGCGCCGGTGCCGAGGATGCCGACATGATCCTCGCCGTCACCAACAGCGACGAAATCAATATGATCGCCTGCCAGGTCGCCTACACCCTGTTCCACACCCCCACCAAGATTGCCCGTGTGCGCAGCGTCGGCTATCTCTCGCATCCGCAATTGTTTACCCAGGAGGCCCTGCCGATAGATGTGCTGATCAGCCCCGAGCAGCTGGTTACCGATTATGTGCAGCGCCTCATCGAACACCCGGGTGCCCTGCAGGTACTCGATTTCGCCAGCGGTAAGGTACAGCTGGTGGCGGTAAAGGCCTATTACGGCGGCCCGCTGGTGGGTCATGAACTCAGAGCCCTGCGTGAACACATGCCCGGCATCGAGACCCGTGTCGCTGCCATCTACCGCCGCGGCCAGGCCATCGTGCCCGAGGGTAATACCGTCATCGAGGCCGACGACGAGGTGTTTTTTATTGCCGCCAAGCGTCACATCCGTGTGGTGATGAAAGAGCTGCGGCGCCTCGACAAGCCGGTCAAGCGCATCATCCTCGCCGGCGGCGGCAACATCGGCATCCGCCTGGCAAAGACCCTGGAAGACAAGTATCAGGTCAAGCTCATCGACCACAATCCGGAGCGTTCAAAAAAAATCTCCGAGGAACTGGAAAAGACCCTGGTACTGCTCGGCGATGCGGCTGATGAAGAATTGTTACTGGACGAACACATCAACCACACCGATGTGTTCTGTGCCGTCACTAACGATGACGAGGCCAATATCCTCTCCGCGATGCTCGCCAAGCGCCTCGGCGCCAAGAAGGTGATGGCGCTGATCAACCGTGCGGCCTACGTCGATCTGGTGCAGAGCGGCATTATCGACATCGCTATTTCGCCGCAGCAGGCCACCATTGGCAGCCTGCTCACCCATGTGCGCCGTGGCGATGTCACTGCCGTGCATTCACTGCGCCGCGGTGCCGCCGAGGCCATCGAGGCCGTGGCCCATGGCGACAAATTGTCTTCGCGGGTGGTCGACCGCACCATCGAAGACATCGATTTGCCACCGGGAGCCAGCATCGGCGCCGTCGTGCGCGGAGACGAAGTCATCATCGCCCATCATGATACGGTGATTCAGGCCGAAGACCACGTCATTCTGTTCGTCGTGGACAAAGAGCGTATCCCAGAGGTGGAGCGCCTGTTCCAGGTCAGCGCCACCTTCCTGTAGCGCATTATGCAACGCGATACCATACAACGCATCGTCGGTCTGCTGATGATGGTCTTCAGCCTCAGCATGCTGCCACCGGTAGCCGTCGGCCTGTGGTACGGCGACGGTGCCATCGTCCCTTTTCTGACCGCCTTTTCCGCCATCCTCAGCTTGGGCACGGTGCTGTGGCTGCCGGTACGCAACGCCAACATGGAGGTGCGCCTGCGCGGTGGTTTTATCATCGTGGTGGTGTTCTGGCTGGTGCTGGGCCTGTCCGGCTCGGTGCCCTTTATACTCTCGGACTATCCACAAATGTCGTTGACGGATTCCGTCTTCGAGTCCATCTCCGCACTGACCACCACCGGCGCCACGGTGATCACCGGCATCGATGATCTGCCACACTCAATCCTGTTCTATCGTCAGCAATTACAGTGGATGGGTGGCATGGGCATCATCGTGCTGGCGGTGGCCATCATGCCGATGCTGGGCATCGGTGGCATGTCCCTGTATCGCGCCGAGACGCCGGGCCCCATGAAGGACGCCAAGCTCACGCCGCGCATCACCGAGACCGCCAAGGCCCTGTGGTATATCTATCTGGGCCTCACCGTGGCCTGCGCCGTCGCTTATTGGCTGGCGGGCATGACGCCCTTCGACGCCATCGCCCACAGCTTTTCCACCATCGCCATCGGTGGCTTTTCCACCCACGACGCCAGCATCGGCTATTTCAACAGCGCCGTCATCGAGTCCGTGGCGGTGGTCTTTATGCTCCTGGCCGGGATTAATTTCGCCATTCACTTTGTCGCTTGGCGCGGTAACAGCCCACGCCCCTACCTGCGGGATCCGGAGGTACGCACCTACGCCGCCGTACTCGCGACCAGTGCGACCATTTCCAGTCTCTACCTGTACTTCACCGGCACCTTCGATGGCTTCGCCACTTCCCTGCATCACGGTATATTCCAGGCCGTCTCCATCGGCACCACCACCGGCTTCACGACAGCCGATTACTACGTCTGGCCCGGTTTTCTACCGGTACTGTTGCTGTTCACCAGCTTTATCGGCGGCTGTGCCGGCTCCACCGGCGGTGGCATCAAGGTGATCCGCTTCCTGTTGCTGATAAAACAGGGTATGCGTGAGGTGTTTCGCCTCATCCATCCCAATGCCCAGCGTCCGGTCAAGATCGGCAACAAACCCGTGCCGGAACACGTCATCAATGCGGTGTGGGGATTTTTTGCACTCTATGTCGGCTCCTTCGCTGTCATCATGCTGGTCATCATGGCGACTGGCATGGATCAGGTTTCGGCCTTTTCCGCCGTCGCCGCGACCATGAACAATCTCGGCCCGGGCCTCGGTGAAGTGGGCGCCAACTACAGCTCCATCAATGATGTCGCCAAGTGGATGTTGTGCTTCGCCATGCTGCTGGGGCGGCTGGAAATCTTTACCCTGCTGGTATTGCTCAGCCCGGCCTTCTGGCGTAAATAACAACAAACACGGGGACGGGGAAAGTCCATGCAAATACTGCTCGCCGATGACCACCCGTTGTTTCTCGCCGGCATGCGTCACATCCTCTTGCAACTGGACGAAACCGTGCAGATTCATTGTGCCGAGGCTGGTGAGGCGGCCCTGCAACTGCTGCGCGGGGAAATCGAATTCGATCTGTTGTTGCTCGACCTGGGGCTACCCGATACCGATGGACTGGGCCTGCTGCACATCCTGCGCGAAGAGGCCATCATGGTGCCGGTGATCGTGGTCTCCGCAAGTGAAAACCTGCACCAGATTCGCGCCGCTCTTGCCGCCGGTGCCCTGGGCTTTATCCCCAAGTCGCATCATGCCGTGCAGATGCTGGACGCCATTCACAAGGTGCTCGACGAGGGCGAGATCTATCTGCCGGACGACATCCGCACGCATATCGACCGGCTCGTCGCGAACGATGAGATTCCCGCCAGTCAGGGCATCACCTCACGCCAACGCCAGGTGCTGACCCTGCTGGTTCAGGGCCTCGCCAACAAGCAGATCGCACAACGACTGAATCTCACCGAACACACGGTCAAGGCCCATCTTGGCGCGCTGTTTCAGATACTCAAGGTCAGTAACCGCACCGAATGTGCGCAAAAGGCCCAGCGCCTCGGCCTGCTGGCAGGCAATCCCCCGTCAAGCTAGTACTCTTTCAAGGTGATAATGTTGGCTTCAGCTTGTCGGCCGCGGAATTCAGCAAAATACGCAGTCTGACTCAGGGGTTGAAGGTGGCAGGCCTTAATACCGGCCTGCTTTGACCAAACACATCAAACCCAAGAATTTTACGGAAGTCCCCATGGCCATCAAAAAAACCGAACTCTACTCCTCCTTCTGGGCCAGCTGTGACGAGCTGCGCGGTGGCATGGATGCCAGCCAGTACAAGGATTACGTGCTCACCCTGCTGTTCATGAAGTACGTGACGGACAAATACAAAGGCGACCCCTACGGCATGATTGTCATCCCCAAAGGGGCTGGTTTTGATGACATGGTGGCCCTCAAGGGTGATAAGGAAATCGGCGACAAGATCAACATAATCATCAGCACTCTGGCCGAGGAAAACGACCTCAAAGGTGTCATTGACGTGGCCGA
>JALTPW010000506.1 GCA_026999335.1 Chromatiales bacterium | reverse complement strand
CGGGCGGCGCGGGTGAGTTCATCGGGGAGCCGGCTGTCCGAGGCTTGCAGCTGGCCGATGCTGAGGCCCTTGACCGGGAAGGGGCCGCTGAAGGTGACGTTGTGGAATTGGGCTTGGCGGATGGAGAGATTGTTCCAGGCGTCTATATTCAACTCCGCTTCGTGGGACTGGGTGATATCCCGTGTGGTAGACACGTTGCAGAGTTGAAGGAGGCCAATTTTAGCATCTTCCAGAAAAGGGTCTTTAAGGCCACAGTCTTTGATATGCAGGTTTTTTATGCGGGATTCGTAAAGGTTTAAGTTAACGGTTTCTTTGCAGCCATCCATCACGACAGTATCAACGTTACCAATGCCGAGCAGACCTTTATGTTCTTCCGGATATTCGTTATTTTTCAGGTGAATAAAACGTGCTTCCGGAAAGCCCATGTTTACTTTCGAATCTGCAATATACACATAATCCGCATAGCCGGGCCCTGAACCCTCAAAATGGCTGTTGCGGATTTCCAGGCGTTTGAGGCGGTCAGTGATGCCGCCGAACAGGCCCTTCTTGCCTTTAGTTCGGCTGTTTTCAATGATCACTTCGGAGGGATAGGTAAGATTCGCCATCATCGCATTGTCAAAATCCGAGTCGGTGATATAGGCCTTGAGTTCTCCGCCAAGTATCCCGCCGCTGTCTACAAAGTCTTCGGTGATTTCCCGGTTTTTGATCGTGCTTCGCTCGAAATAAACAGTGCTGGGCTTGAAGTCGATCATGACGACATCCAGCAGATGGCTCTCGATAAAGCGCACATTATCGAGGCGGCTTTTGTTGAAGCTGGTACGCCCCTGTTCATAGCCCTTGTGCTGATCCAGCGTGACGGCCTGAAAAGTCACGTTTCGCAACGTGCATCCCTCGCAGTTCACCCCAACCCATTTACCGTTCTCGATGGTCACGTTCTCGAACACGGCGCCGGTCAGTTTGATGTAACGCCAGTTAAGGTTTTTAAGCGTGGCGTCTTTCACCACCAGACCACTGAGATCCGTATCGCGCAGACGGGTGTTATTGAGTAACTCCGGGTTTTCTTCCAGCTTTTGATTGAGTTGCGGGATATTCTGCAACAGGG
>JALTPW010000505.1 GCA_026999335.1 Chromatiales bacterium | reverse complement strand
AGTCAACATTGGGAGCGATCATTGTTTCGCGGAGTCAACACACTGAATCTGGACGTCAAGGGACGTATGGGCATGCCTGCGCGTTATCGCCAGCGCCTGGCTGATGCCTGCGATGGACAGATGGTAGTGACCGTGGATCGTGACCATTGTCTGCTGCTGTATCCGCTGCCCGAATGGGAGGTCGTTGAGCGCAAACTGCAAAAGCTGCCCAGCTTTAACAAGGCGGCCCGTCGCATGCAGCGCCTGTATATCGGCCATGCCACCGAGGTGGAGCTGGATTCCGCCGGGCGCATGTTGTTGCCGCCGTCGCTGCGTGAGTTCGCCGGCCTGGAAAAGCGCGCCGTGTTGACCGGTCAGGGTAATAAATTTGAAATCTGGAACGAGGAACTCTGGACTCAGCGCCGCGATGAATGGCTGGCGGAAGAGGATGATCTGGATGACTTACCGCCCGAACTTGAGTCGCTGTCGCTTTGACGCAGCCATTCACACATCGACCGGTGCTGTTTGACGAGGTGTTAGCAGCACTGGGGATCCGCGCTGATGGCATTTATATCGATGGCACCTTCGGCCGCGGCGGCCATGCGGGTGCCATTCTCGAGCGACTGGGGCCACAGGGTTGTCTGCTGGGACTGGACAAGGATCCGCAGGCGGTGGCCGAGGCTGAACGCCGTTTCGGCACGGACGGGCGGTTTGCCATCGAACGTGGTTCTTTTTCGCAACTGGGGCAGCATGTGAAACAGCGCGGCTGGCAGGGCAAGGTGGATGGCATTCTGCTGGATCTCGGCGTCTCCTCGCCGCAGCTCGATGATGCCTCGCGTGGTTTCAGTTTTCGCAACGACGGCGTGCTCGATATGCGCATGGATCCGGAGCAGGGTCGCAGTGCTGCGCAGTGGCTGGCCTCGGCCAGCGAGCGCGAGATTGCCGATGTGCTGTACCAGTACGGTGAGGAGCGTTACTCGCGGCGTATCGCCCGCGCCATTGTGAGTGCACGCGCCGGGGCGCCGATCACAGGTAGCGTGCAGTTGGCCGAAATCATTCGTCAGGCGCACCCTCGCTGGGAGCCGGGCCGGGATCCGGCGACCAAGAGTTTTCAGGGCATTCGT
>JALTPW010000504.1 GCA_026999335.1 Chromatiales bacterium | reverse complement strand
CTAACTTATTAGTATCAAGCACAATCGCCCTGTTTTCCCGCAGTATTCAAGCAAAAATCAGGCAATAACACTCGATAATCACCTAAAAACAGGCCAATTCGCCTTGATATCTTGATAATGGCATACAATTCAGGCATGCACGCCTGATTTCCTGGGAGTTCAGTTCTCGCGTTGTAACCTCTCTGAGGACGGTGTAGGCTAAAATCCAAGATCCGGAACCTCTTTTTCATAATAAGCAGCCGCAGCCTGGAACTCAGCACTTGCCTCCGGATGAAACTCAACCTTCATTTCTTAGGCGATCCCTCGCGCTTTTAAATACCTCTTCAGCAGAAACAGCCTCAACAACTCCTTGTTGTAGCTCCTGAAACCTTCGCTGCGCTTCTTCCAGCCAAGCTTTTTCAACTTCTGGATCTGGATTTCCATCGAGATCAGCGACCAAGTCCCTTGATAAATGTATCCGTTCGTCATCGCTCAAGGAGCGGATTTCACGCTCTATCTCTTCAACTCTCCTCGCCATATCTATCTCCCGATGTTTGTCGCCGCCCCAATATTACTCCGCAATCTCTTTTGACCGATAACTAAAATTCCTCCATTGTCATAACCCACTGATTTTTATGAGCCTGACCCGTGCAAATGGGCCGGGAAATCACGGGGGAATTCGGTCAATGGAAGGTTCGGCACAGGGCGCAACACCCAAAGAACATTGCACCAGAATGCGCTTGCTGTGGTATCTCCCAAATCCCAAATATACTCCGCGATCTGGGAGTGATATAGCCCTTGGCCTACTATTCCCGAGATAACAGCAAATTCCCCGTGCTATCTACTGTGCACTGCCAGCCGGGTGCCAGCCAGGTGGTGGAGACGGTTTCGGTAATCAGTGCGGGACCTTGCAGGGTTTGTTCCGCTTGCAGGCCGATACGGGAGATGACGGTGACTTCCGTTTCACAGCCGTGAAGATGTGCGGTGCCGGTGACGCCCTCCAATGTGGTTTCGCCACCCAGCGGAATCTGCAAGCGCTTTCCCTGCACCTTGACTCGCAGGGTGACTCGTTCCACGGCCTGTTGCAGACGATGGCCGTAGAGGCTTTCGTGGCGCCGGTGGAA
>JALTPW010000503.1 GCA_026999335.1 Chromatiales bacterium | reverse complement strand
AAACTGTTGAAATCGCTGTCGCCACTGTGCGATCTCAGCCCCGATATGCTTACCGAGCTGAATGCCAAGTCACGGGTTGAGCAGGTGGTCAAGGGCGCGACTATTTTTAAACGAGGGGACAGGGATCAACGCACCCTGTACCTCATTTCCGGCAAGCTGGAATTGACCGATGCCAATGACCGTTCGACGATGCTGGCAGCCAATACTCCACAGGCCTGCAAGCCTATTGATGGCATCACCCCGCGCCGAGTCAGCGCCACGGCCAAGACCGCCGTCACCCTGCTGAATATCGATACCAGCCTGCTGGAAATGCTCCTCAACTGGGGGCAAAAGCAGGGTTATCAGGTGTCGAATATCGAGACTGAGAAAGAAGAGGAAGAGGACTGGATGAGTCGCTTCCTGCAGTCGAAGGTATTTCTTAAGCTGCGTGCCGAAAACATCCAGGCCATGATGATGCGTATGGAAGAGGTAACCATGCGTGCCGGCGAGGTGGTGATCAACCAGGGTGACACGGACGACAATTACTACATCATCGCCAAGGGCCGTGTCCGGGTGGTGCGCAAGGTCTCACCGGATGCACCGCCCATGAAGCTGGCCATCCTCGATGCCGGCACCGGCTTTGGTGAAGAGGCGTTGATCAGCAATGGCACGCGCAACGCCACCGTCACCATGGAAGAGGATGGCTGCCTGATGCGGCTGTCGAAAGAGGATTTCATCAGCCTGCTGGTAACTCCCGTGCTGCAGTACCTGCCTTACGAAAAGGCCAAGGCCATGCAAAGCGTGGATGTGGAATGGCTGGATGTGCGTAAGCTCAGTGAATATTCCCGTGGCAGTCTGCCGGGGGCGCGTAACATGTCGCTGGCGGAGTTGCGCCTGGGTCTGCGCAAGCTCAACAAGCTGCACAAATATATCGTCTTCAGCAACCACACCCATCGTGCTGCTGCCGCGGTGTTTTTATTGAATCAGCAGGGCCTGGATGCCTTCGTCCTCAGCGATGGCCTGACCGCTGTGCCGCGCGCGGATCTGGTCGAATCCGTCAGTGCCAAGCCGGAATCTCTACCGGAGCCCACCGCTCCGGACAATGTCGTCACCTTATCCGGGGCGCCGGCTGCCAGTGCTGAAAGTGACGGTCGCGTCGAGGCCTTGATGAATAAGGCCAAGACCCGTGTGCAGCAGGAAATGCGCCGTACCCGGGCCGCCGAAGAGGCGCGTAAAAAAGCGCAGACCGAAGTGGCGCGACTGAAGGCTGAGGCCGATGCGGTGCGTAAAAAGGCGGAGGAGCAGGCACAGGTGGCGGCCGACCGGGCACGCTCCGAAGCCGAACGTCAGGCCGCTCAGCAGCGTGCCGAGGCGATGGCCAGGCAGCAGGCCGAGACCGAAGCCGCCGCACAGCGTGCTGAGGTCGAGGCGGCGCGTGCAGAGATGGCCGAACAGGCCCGTCTGCAGGCCGAGTCTGAAATTGAAAAACTCAAACAGGAATCCACCGCCGCTCGTGGTGAAGTGGAAGAACAAATCCGCCGTAGCGCGGAACAGGTCAGGCAGGAGACGGAAAAAGAGATCAGTCGTCTCAAGAGCGAGGCGGAGCTGGCCCGTCGCCGCGCCGAGGAACAGGCGTCGGTGGCGGCCGACAAGGCGCACTCCGAGGCCGAGCGTGAACTGGCGCGCCAGCGTGCCGAGGCCATGGCCAGACAACAAGACGAAGTGGAAAAGGCCCTGAAAACGGCCGAGCAGGAGGCCATACGCGCGCAGCAGGCCGAGGAGGCCCGTCGTCAGGCCGAAGAAGAGATGGAACGCATGCGCCTGTCGGCGGAAGAGACCCAGCGGCAGATGGAAGAGCAGGCGCATTTGGCCGCGGATCAGGCCCGCTCCGAGGCGGAGCGGGAGGCCGCGAGAATGCGTGCCGAAGAGCTGGCTATCAAGCAAGCCGAGATCGAGGCGGTGATGGAAAAGGCCGATTCCGAGGCCGCGCGCGCCAGTGCGGCGGAAGAGGCCAGGGCCCGTGCTGAAACCGAGGTGGCGCGTCTCAAGTCTGAGGCGGAAGCGGCGCGTATCCAGGCCGAACAACAGGCACGGGTGGCGGCCGATCAGGCGCGCTCCGAGGCCGAGCGTGAAGCGGCGCGGATGCGTGCCGAGGAAATGGCCCGTCAGCAGGCGAAAATTGAAGGCATGGCAAGTCGTGCCGAAGAAGAGAGCCTGCGCGCGCAGCAGGCCGAAGAGGCACGCAAGCGTGCTGAGGCAGAGATCGAACGCCTGAAGGTTGACGCTGAAGTGGCGCGTATGCAGGTGGAAGAGCAGGTTCAGCGCGTGGCCGATGCGGCGCGTAGTGAGGCCGAGCGTGAGGCGGCTCGTGCCAAGGCAGCGGAAGAGGCGCGCCTGCAGGCCGAGGTTGAGCGGGACAAACTGGTGCAGGAGGCCGAGCAGGCACGCATACAGGCCGAGGTGCAGGCCCGTATGGCGGCCGATCAGGCGCGCTCCGAGGCCGAGCGTGAAGCGGCGAGAATTCGTGCCGAGGTGTTGGCTCAACAACAGGCGGAACTGGAAGTGATGGCCAGCCGCGCGGAAGAAGAGGCACAGCGCGCCCAGGCGGCCGATGAGGCTCGTCAACGTGCCGAACGGGAGATTGCCTTGCGTCAGGAGGCGGCCGATGAGGCCGCTCGCAAGGCCGCCGATGAGGCGCGGCGGGCGCAGGAGGCCGAACAGGCCCGTCAGGCGATGGAGAAAGAGCTGGCCAACATGCGTGCCGAAGCGGAAGCCGCCCGGGCGCAGGTGGAGCGACAGGCTCGTCTGTTCGCTGCTGCCCAGCGCCTGGAGGCGGAAGAGGCCGCTGGCGTGGTTGAGCAAAAAAACGAGCAGACAACGGCCCGGGCAGAGGTTGAACAGGTGCAGGAGGCACTGGCGCAACAAAAAGAACAGTTGCAACAGCAAGAGGCCGAAGCCGAGTTGGCACGTATCAAGCTGGCCCAAGCGGAAGAGGCGCGGGCCCAGCAGGAGGAGATGGCCCGTCTACAGCGGGAAGAGGCCGAACGGGTGCGCATTGAAGGAGAGGCGATTCGTCAGCGTCTTGAGCAAGAGGCGGAACAGCGCAAACGCGAGGTGGAAGAGGCCGCGCGTATTGCACGGGAAGAGGCTGAGCGCTCCAGGGCTGCGGCCGAAGAGATGCGGCTACAGGCCGAAAAGGAAATCAAGCGCCTCAAGGCAGAGGCTGAAGCGGCGCGGTTTCAGACCGAAATCGAGATCAAACGTTCGCTTGCCCAGGCGCGTAAAGAGGCAGGGCGGAAACAGGTCAAGGCCAGGGCGGTGGAGAAGGCGCGGCATACGGCCGAGTCCGCCCGGCGTCGCAAGCAGGTGGATCAGAAACGGGTGCAGCGGCAGCGTGAGGCGCGCGAACAAGCGCTGAACAGCCTCGGTGAGGGGGGGCTGGATGATTTTCTGTCTGACGATCCACCCTCCGGCAATGTGCAGGATGTCGCTGGCGATGATGTCCCGCCGGGTTCGGCGTCCCCGACGGGCCGGCCTGATCCACCGTCGTCCGGCAGCCCGTCGGTGGATCGGAGCAATCTGATCGATGCGGCCGAAGTGATGCGGGTGGATCCGCAGGCACGCAAGAATACTTGGGTCTCGGATGATTTCATTTGGGAGGCGGCCCTGGGTTATCGCAGGGATCCGAATGTCGAGGCCATGGGTTCACCCGCGGGTAACGTAAATGTCGAGGAAAGCAAACCCACACCGGCATCGGTAGAAGAACCGGCGATGGCAGCGGAGATGGCTCAGGGCGTTGAATCGGCAACGTTTTCTTCGATGGATATCGATCATAACATTCGTCCACAGGCGATCAAGCCCAGCGGTAAACCGGTGCGAAAAGGTTTGGGCAAGGGCCGTCTGGGTCTGATGGTGCTGAGTGTTGTGCTGGCGACGGGTGTGGGCTATGTCTTGATTAGCGGCGATACGTCGCCGCAGCTGCAACAACTGGTGGGCAAGGGGGCGGAGTCCCTGGACGTCATTGAGAACAAGGTATCGTCGACCCTGTCGACCTGGAAGGATGGGGAGGGTCGTGAAAAACGTCATGAAACGGCTGATAAAGAGGGTGATACCGAAACAGCCACTGCCGCAGTAG
>JALTPW010000502.1 GCA_026999335.1 Chromatiales bacterium | reverse complement strand
CCCTATCGCGTGGCGCAACCTGTTTTTGCTCGCTACACCCAAGGTATGCACTACGGTGATCATGTCGATGACCCCATCATGGGTAGTGGCCCGGCCAAGTTTCGCACTGATGTCTCAGTCACTGTTTTTCTCAATGAACCGGATGAATATGAAGGAGGTGAATTGGTCATCAACACCACTTTCGGCCCCCAACAGATCAAGCTGCCCGCCGGCCATGCGGTCATGTACCCGTCGACCAGCGTGCATCACGTAGCCGAGGTGACGAATGGTGAACGCCTCGCCGCCATCGTCTGGTTACAGAGTATGGTGCGCGACCCGGGACAGCGTGAATTGCTCTACCAGCTGGATCAGGCCCGCAACATACTGCTGACAGAAAGGCCAGATGCCGAAGAAAGCAAACAGGTGGATCGCTCTTACGTCAATCTGATTCGCATGTGGAGTGAGGTCTGAGACGCTAAAGGAAAAAAGGCATGAGTGAGTGCAATCCCATGTCTTCTCGTCATTGAGCCGCTGGTCATCGCGCGCATGGCACACGCTACGGGCAGGTGTCGTGTGCGCCGTGCGCACAAACGAATAGACACCTGTCTATAAATTCAATAACTCCGCAGCGAACTGAAAATTTTCAATTAATTGATCTTCGTCATCCCGGCGCAGGCCGGGATGACGGGTTGCTCGGCTAATAACCCGCTACACCTCAGTAACCACCCTTGCGGCGTGATTCCGGCAGGCCGGCAATACGCCCACCCTGTTTGCTGGGATCCTTGGGAAACAGTTCATAGACGTCCTTCTGACCCAGTTTTTCGTTCCACTTGGCCGACATGGCCTTGACGATATTGCGTGTATTGGGCTGATTTTGGCCGTTGTTGATATATTCGTCACGCAGGTATTCGATCAGATCCCAGTGTTTCCGGGTCAGTTCACCCACCTCATCCAAGCAGGCCATTTCCTCGGCCAACTCTTTGCTCCAGTCGTCAAGGTTGAGCAAATAACCCGTCGCAGTGGTCTCGATGGTCTTGCCGTTAAATTCAATCGCCATTGCTTTCTCCTTTTCGTTGATTCCTTAATCTTAAAAATCTCTGCATGACCTTTTCTCGCCATTCCAACGCGGGCCGGAATCCAGAATGCTCAACGCATGAAATGACGGATCGGCCGGGCCTGTCATCAACGGCCGCTCAATAACTGTTTTTTCGAAAAAAAAACTAAAAAAGTAAAAAAACAACTGACCGTCAGTCCAGAGACTGGATTCCCTTGTGCGGAATAAACAGCCCACAGCCCAGTACTCTGTGCGGCCCCAGACCCTGCCTCTGTAGTCGCAGAGACTCGTCATAATCCAGATCCGCAATCATCAGGCTACGGGTTTGCACATCACCCACAGGGGTTTTAATAAAATGCAGGGTGCCACACAGCAACTTGCGCGGCTGGATATTCAATCCTTGCAGCTGACCCGCCACCCAGTCCAACAAGCGTTGTTCGCTTTCGAGATCATGATCCGTGGCCAGATAGCGCGTGAACAGCGTCGTCAGCACACTTAGCGGCCGCTGTGTCGCGCTCTTCAGCAGCAGTGGATAACCGCCCACATCCAACGTCTCTCCTTGCAGTTCCATGGCATCCCCGATGCGATGCTTTGGTACTCGCAGGGCGAACTTGGTGCGCCGGGACAACTGCAACAAGTCATCCGACCCTTGCGGCCGCACCCAGCCATTGCCGGACGCAGCACCGTGAATGGTATGAATGCCGGCACACGGCTCGTCAGGCAACCAGGGCAATACCCGCTGTATCGCCTGCGACAGGTCATGGGCATGATCCACCGGCAGACACCGGCAATCGGTGCCGAAAACAAGATCGATGACGGCATCACCCACGTCGGGCGGCTCGCTGTCTTTATCTTCTTCCCAGTACATGGTTTTTTCGACCTGTCTATTGATCCGGCAAGGTGGCCCAGATGGCTTCACGGTCAATCCACCAGTCTTCCTGTACCAACACATCGACCACGTTACGCAGACGTGGCAAAAATTTGGCCGGATCCGTCAGTTCCATTTTTTCCATCCAGAAATCGAATTGCTCTTGCTTTTGCACATCACTATGACGACGCGCGACGCTGCCCATCATGTGATTGGTGAACAGCATCAGGTTGTCGCGCTGCTTGTCTGCGGCACGCAGATCCACCACATAGTGCGCCACCGCCGCAGCCACTGCCGCACCATCGGAGTCGGTGGGTGTTTCATCGATGATGTGCTGTAGCACCGCCACACTCAATTCGGGATCGATGGGAAAGGTCACCGCCAGCCACACCCCCTGCCCCAGCGCCGCCAGTGAAGCGGGCTGGTCGGCCATGAACATGATGTTGCAGGCATGCACGGCCCCTTCCCATTGCGCTGCCGTGGCAAAGGTATCAAAGGCCTCGCGGGCGGTATCGAAGGCCGCTTCGCCCTGGCGCAGGTCGATGAGAATTTCTGCAATACGGTTCTGTATTTCGGCCTTTTGCGTGGGCGCATAAGCGGCGGGCAGTTCGATCAACGCCTGCTGTGCCGTGGCCAGTTCCTGCCGCAGTTTTTCCACGGAGACCGTTTCGTCGTCACCGCTATCGGCATCACGCATGCCGGCCCCTTCGTCGAGATATTTCATGTCAGTCTTCTTCCGTACAGCCATGGGTGGTTCCCAGCACCGAATACACACCGGCAAAGGCACCTTCGACACGGTCTTCCCAGTTGGCCGGGGTGTCGGGGTAATTGGGCTTGATGTCGATCTTGAGATGAATCTCACCCTTTTTGGCCTGTTCGCCAATGACGTGTACCAGATCGTCGAAGGATTCCAGGCCCGGATTTTGAATCAGCAGTTCACTCAGATAAATCATGTTGGCTCCAATGGTTATTCGCCGGTCGACGGCCCCACACGCTGATAAAACCGCGCACGATACATCAACCGCCCCTGCCCGGCAGGTGCGTCGTCGTCAAAGGCGCTGCGGCTGTGCAGTACATTGTTGCAGATCACACCCTGGCCGGTAGCCAGCCGGTGACGGAAACTCTGCGGTGAATCCTCCGCCAGCACGGCCTCCAGCGCTCGCACCGCAGCCTGCGTGTCGGCATCCTGCTTCCATTCGATGGAACGGGTGCGTGCGGTGTAGCGCATGTGCAGTTTGCCGCTCTGCGTATCCACCGAGAACACCGGCCCACGCTGCAACGGACGGATCTCGACACCCTCTTCCACGTTGGCGGGGATGCTCATCACGTCCGCCTGCATCAGGGCGGCAATGTGGCGTGGATTTTCGTCACGCAGACGAATATAGGCGATCTCGTGATCCAGCAGTCTGTTTTCACCGCCTTGCGCCGCCGGGCGTACGCAGTGCAGTACCATGCCGAGCACCCGATGCTGCGGCAAATTATAGTAGCCGTCCGTGTGCCAGCTGATGGCGTGGTTGCTATAGGGAATGTATTCGTACCGGCGGCGCCGGGCCGACACCTGCAAGGCCGAAATACCGTCGTCATCGGCATACAGATGGCAATCCAGATCGCGCAACCCGCACTGTACACCCAGATCCGTCAGCAAGGTCTTGTCCTGGGCCTCGCCGGGATGCGCCAGCGTATAGACGGCCATATTGGCGCGCCCACAGGCCCGCAATATCGCCGTATGCTCGGTCTCGGTCAGCGCACGCGGGTTTTCAACGGGCACCATTAGTTCGTCCAGACTGGCAGGATAGTTCGCCAACTTGCGCTCCCGCCAGGCACCGTAGGCCTGCACAGCATCGAGATCGAAGGGACTGTTGTCTGTTTGCATCATGGTTCGTTTCCACAGGGTTCCGCGCGAACGTTCCCCGAGACGGATACCCGTTAAGGAACGGAAATCAAGCAACTCATACAATTTGCATCCCTAAGCAGGCGACCCACACACCGAATTATTAGCATATGCTTATATTGACAGTATTCAACATAACAAATACCCGACAATAGGCAACACCACATCAGGGATAGATAGCAGTGATGAAAATGAAACGTCAACAGACCTTTGCCAATGATCGTCACACATTCCGCGTGGGCATGAAAAGCCTGCCCACCCTACCTGACTTGAATCCATGACTTCAGGTATTACTAAAGGGATAGCCCTGCCCCGTCGACCCCT
>JALTPW010000501.1 GCA_026999335.1 Chromatiales bacterium | reverse complement strand
TACACCCGGAGAGCCACGAAGAATATGCCCTGGCGCGCACCGAACGCAAGACCGCGCCGGGTTATCACGGCTTCAACGTACATGCCGCGCCGGATGTGACCCTGGAGCAGGATCTGCTGCGCCGTGATCTCACCGTCAATGCCATCGCCGAGACCCCGGACGGCAAACTCATCGACCCCTTCGACGGCCAGCGCGACCTGCATGATCGCGTCCTGCGCCACGTCTCCCCTGCCTTCGTCGAGGATCCAGTACGCATCCTGCGCGTGGCGCGCTTCGCCGCCCGCTTTACCCACCTTGGCTTCCGTATCGCCGACGAAACCATGCAGCTGATGCGCGAGATGGTCAATGCCGGTGAGATCGATGCCCTGGTCGCCGAACGGGTATGGGCGGAAACCGAGCGTGCCCTGCGTACGGACAGTCCGGCACACTATTTCGAGGTGCTGCGTGACTGCGGCGCGTTGGCGCGATTGTTGCCGGAGATCGATCGCCTGTTCGGCGTGCCGCAACCGGAAAAACATCACCCGGAGGTCGACACCGGTGTGCACACGATGCTGGTGCTGACGCAGGCGGCGCGGCTTTCACCCGACCCTGAGGTGCGCTTCGCCGCCCTGGTACACGACCTCGGTAAGGGCACCACGCCGAAAGAGGAATGGCCCCGCCACATTGCCCATGAAACACGCGGCGTGCCGTTGGTAAAGGCCCTGTGTAAACGTCTGCGGATACCCAACCACTTCCGTGACCTGGCTCTGCTGGTGACAGAATTCCACCTGCATTATCACCGTGCTGCCGAGCTACGCCCGGAGACCCTGCTAAAACTGCTGCGGCGCACGGACGCCCTGCGCCGCCCCGGGCGTTTCGAGCAATTCATCCTCGCCTGCGAGGCGGACTCCCGTGGCCGCTGGGGCTTTGAGGATGCCCACTTCGAGCAACCCGACATTCTGCGCCGCGTGCGTGATGCCGCGGCCGCCGTGGATAGCCGTGAGCTGAGTGAACAGGGCCTGAAAGGAAAGGCTCTGGGTGAGGCACTGCAGGCACGGCAACGGGAGGCCATCCGCGCGCTGCAGCAAGCAGCGACGGACTAAGCCCGGATCAGCCGCACACATCGCAGACAAAAAACCGGCTAGAGCGGGAATTGTTTAGAGGCAATTTAGAAACGCTAGCGGGCCGGTGTAGTGTGCGCCATGCGCGCGCAATATGGACAGGCACTGCCCTGTGAATGCCATGTCCCTGTCGCGAGCTGAAGCGTTGTTTTAGCTCAAGCCAAAAATACCGTCATTCCGGGTGGAACGAAGTGAAAATCCGGACAAAAGCGCCTTGTGCGTTGAACGCCCGAAGGGCGAGCGGAGCGAGTCATCCAGAGTGCTTGAACCTAAACTCCGTACATTCTGGATTCCCGCCTTCGCGGGAATGACAGTATTCCAAGTATCTTAAGCGTTAAAGGGTCTCTGATTAATTCAGTGCCGAGAACTTATTTGTCGGTCGGGACGATCACCGTCAGGCCGAGGATTTTCCAGTCCTGCATGCCGCCACGATAATAGTAGATCTTCTCTGCTGGATAGCCCAGATCAAGCAGGGCCTGGATAGCGTGGGGCGACTGGCCACACCACATACCGTTACACCACAGGGTTACCTCTTTGGCCTTGCTGAAGTCCCATTCGCTGCTGTCGGGGCCATTGCCCATTATGCCTTGCAGGCTGGCCATGGCATCTTCCAGAAAGGACGAAGAGGTCTTTCGGGTAACGCCGAGCCTGGCCAGGGTGGCGGCCTTGAGCGTGTCATCCTGATCGTTACCAAAGTTGCTAAAAGGAATATTGATTGAGCCCGGGATGGTGCCCTTTTTATACCAGGAAGGTGTCCGTGCATCGATGAGAAGACCCTTGCCGTTGTTCAATTTCTTTTCGATAAACGTCAATACTTCCAACTCTCCCACAGTGACCACACCCGGGGCCACTTGAGTTGGCTGGATACAGAAGGGAGGGCATTTCCGCGAGGTTTTTGTAAATCCACCCGTCAGCACATGATTCTGATCCTGGATACGCTGGATTTCGATCGCCTTTCCATCGTGTGTGGTGCTGACATAGGGCAGGCCCTCCCGGATATTGACCTCCAGCGCCGGTACAGAGGCGGTACAGAGAAAAAGCCCGGCAGCCACGGCCGGAAAGTAAATGCCATGTTTTTTATAAGCCATCATTGCAGATCATCCTTATTCTTCTGGGTCTTGTATATTTTTCTCGGTGAAAACAGCGACTGCCAGCGGGTCATTTTTTGTGGAAATAGAGGTCAAGAATCAGATTGACGGTCTTTGATATTTTTCCCGAAGATGTCATATGGTAATCAACAACCTGTGTTTTATGCGGCTCTGATAGACGGCTGTAGAAGGTGTAAACATTCGGCCTCTCGGCTTTCAGCGCACGCTCAAACCCCTTGCGTCCGTCCGCAATCGGCCTTGGACTGCCAATGGCGCCACCGCGTGCAGGGACAGAACCGACCGTATCCTCATCGAGAACACTGGCACTGGACTCTGCTTCGGCATCAAGCTCGGACAGATAATCGGCGGCGACTGGCGCCGATGACACCATCGCTATCACCAGGCCGGTGAAGACGATGTGACGTTTGCAGCCTGAAAGGGCCTCTCCATATTGCTGAAATACTGCAGTGATCCCACTATGCATACATCAGTCCTATCATTAAAATCCGGTAAGACCAGCCGTCCTAAAAAACAGCCCGGTAATACCCTCCATCCACAAACCTTGTCACGCTCTTGTGAGCGGTATCTCTATTCGGCTATGGGGGGGAAATCTTTAGAGTAGTTCGCTCAACGGGAAAATAAACGGTTAATTGAACAAGAAATTGACTAAAACGGCGGCACCATAACCTATTCCGGGGCGAATAATAGGGTATTATCACCATAATATCGATCCACTGTGCACACTCAATGGATCAATCTGCGGCAGAAACCTGTAACCAGAAGGTCACGGGGCCATCATTCAACAGGGATATTTGCATATCAGCGCCAAACACGCCCGCCGCCACCGGCTCATGGCACTGTCTGGCCTGTGCCAGAATTTCTGCAAACAGCCCCCGCCCCAGTTTCGGAGAGGCCGCATGACTGAAGCTGGGACGCGCCCCCTTCCGCGTATCCGCGACGAGGGTGAACTGGGGCACCAGCAGCAGGCCGCCCGCCACATCCCGCACACTGAGATTCATGCGCCCCGGGTCATTGGCAAAGACACGGTAACCCAATATCCGCTCCAGCAAGCGTGCGGCGATGGCCTCCGTATCCTCACGCTCAATCCCGATAAACACCAGCAGACCCTGGCCAATGCGCCCAACCGACTCACCATCGATGTGCACGCTGGCCTCACTGACTCGCTGTAGCAGGCCAATCATGCCAGCCGCTGGGCCATGTTGTCGGTGGCACGCACCAGGGCATCGATGATGCCGGTTTCCAGTGCCGAATGCCCGGCATCCGGGATGATCTGCAATTCGGCGTCGGGCCAGGCATGGTGCAGATCCCAGGCGCTCTGCATGGGACAGACCACGTCATAACGCCCCTGCACGATCACGCCGGGAATCCCCCCCAGACGCCCGGCATCGCGCAGAATCTGATCCGGCTCGAGGAAACTGTCGTGGCGGAAATAGTGACATTCGATACGCGCCAGACTCAGGGCATTGTGTGGCTCGCTGAAATGCTCGACGACTGTCTTGCTGGGATGCAGGGTCGAGGTGCGCCCTTCCCATTTTGCCCAGGCCTTGGCCGCGGCCATACGCGCCACCTCGTTTTTGCTGGTAAGACGTTGGTGGTAGGCCTTGAGCAGGTCGCCACGCTCGGTCTGGGCAATCGGCTTGAGATAGTCCTGCCAATAATCGGGAAAAATATGGCTGGCGCCCTCTTGGTAGAACCAGCGAATTTCGTGCGGACGACAGAGAAAAATACCACGCAGCACCAGCCCCAGCACCCGACCCGGGTAGGTCTGCGCATACACCAAACTTAAAGTAGATCCCCAGGAACCACCAAACAACAGCCATTTGTCGATACCCAGATGCTCACGAATGAACTCCATGTCCGCGAGCAGATCCTGGGTCGTATTGTTTTTCAGCGAGGCGTGCGGTGTCGATTTTCCGCAACCACGCTGATCGAAGAGGATGATGCGGTATTTTTCCGGATCGAAAAAACAGCGATGCACAGGGGAGCAGCCAGCGCCGGGGCCACCGTGCACGAACAACACGGGAATACCCTGCGGGCTGCCGCATTCCTCGACATGCAAGTGGTGCGGGTTCTGCACACGGAGGGTGTGGGTGACATAGGGTTTGATCTTCGGATAGATATCCCGCACGGCGTAGACCTCGGCAATGAGACTTAATCTGTTTTTTGAGTCACGGCCCGCCAGCTCATACCGATTAATTCTAGCCAGAGAATGCGGGTGAGTTCAGCGGGCGAGTGCCACCGATAGAGTTATATGTCGTTGCGAGGAAAGGTCAGAATTTAAAACCCTGCGAACCGCTCAGCTATCGGTGTTCCGGCTCACTTCGATAATGCATTTTTCTGCACCATCATGCATGCATTGTGTCTCCCGCAGGCTCAGTGATTCGCTGAAACGCTCACCCAGTCCGCGCACGATGCCTTTGGCGACGTCACAGAGCTGGCGCTGCGATTGATAATGGATGACCAACAGCGAATCGCTATCACGCCGGGCAAGGATGCACGGGGGCTTGCGGTTCGGGTTGTGCTTGTGAATGGCGTCGTGGATGCTGCCACTGGCATTTTCGATGACCTCGAAACTCTTCCAGGCGGGATCAGAATACATGTGATAAAAATCCAGCAGCCGGTTTGCGGTAAAGGCACCGAAGTCCTCCAGCACAACAGGGAGAGGCAATTGCAGGGCCTCTGCGGCACTCTGGGCCAGACCAACAATTTCTTCATCCGGATATTCCGCTACGGGAAAGAACTGTTTGTACGCAGAATGCCCGTTGTCTTCAAGCAGTACTTGCCAAGTTTCCTTGCCGCCATGCCGCTCAATAACATAGTCACGAAGAAATTCGAATATAACACCATACATGACAGCCACCTCTTTCTGTCGCCCGGGTAACACTCCATCGGACGATTACAAGAATGACTTAACGGGTTACTGAGAAAAGAGCCCACCATTTAAATACAAAAAAGGCAAAAATGCGCCTTTTGATCTTTCTGATAAATGGCCCGAGTTCGCCCCTCACCGTTTCCGGTCTCACCTCCTCCCTGTGCGGGTACAGTTTGCCAGAAAACAGCGCTTTGCAACAGCCTGCGATCAGCTGGCCATACGACTGGCACGCTTGCGATCATTTTCCTTGAGGTATTTTTTACGCAGACGGATGTTGAGTGGCGTCACTTCCACCAGCTCATCGTCATCGATGAATTCCAATGCCTGTTCCAGGCTCAGGTCGATAAACGGCGTGAGCTGAATGTTTTCATCGGTGCCCGAGGCACGCACATTGGTCAGCTGTTTGCCCTTGAGACAATTGACCACCAGGTCGTTGTCACGCGCGTGAATGCCGATAATGCTGCCCTCGTAGACCTCGGTATTGGCGCCAATGAACAGTTTGCCGCGCTCCTGCAGGTTCCACAGGGAGTAACCCAGTGCCTTGCCCTGGCCATTGGAAATCAGCACGCCGTTGAGGCGCTGGCCGTAATTACCCGCCTTCATGGAGCCGTAGTGATCGAACACGCTGTAGATCAGGCCGGTGCCCTGGGTGGCGGTAAGAAATTCGGTGCGGAAGCCGATCAGGCCGCGCGCCGGCATGATGTAATCGAGGCGCACACGGCCCTGGCCGTCGGGCATCATGTCCTTCAGTTCGCCGCCGCGTTCGCCGAGTTTTTCCATCACGCCGCCCTGGTGATCGGTCTCCACGTCCACGGTAACGTGCTCGTAGGGCTCTTCCCGGCTGCCGTCTTCCAGCTCGTGAATGATGACCTCGGGACGCGATACACCCAGCTCATAACCTTCACGGCGCATATTTTCGATAAGAATCGACAAATGCAGCTCACCACGGCCGGAAACCTTGAATTTATCCGGGTCTTCGGTCTCGTCCACGCGCAGGGCGACGTTATGGATTAGCTCTCGCTGCAAACGTTCACGAATCTGACGCGAGGTGAGGAACTTGCCGTCCTGGCCGGCGAAGGGGGAATTGTTGACGCCAAAGGTCATACTCACGGTGGGTTCGTCCACGGACAGTGGTGTCATGGCTTCGACGTGATCCGGGTGGCACAGAGTGTCGGAAATATTCAACGGATCGAGGCCGGTGAAGGCGATGATATCACCCGCCTGAACCTCGGACTTCTCGATACGCTCCAGGCCCAGGAAACCGAAGATCTGTAGAATACGGCCACGACGCTGCTTGCCGTCGACGTCCACCGCGATCACCGGCGAGTTGGCCTTGAACGTGCCACGACTGATACGACCGATGCCGATGACGCCCGTGTAGCTGTTGTAATCCAGCGCCGAGACTTGCATCTGGAAGGGGCCGTGCAGATCTACGTCGGGCGCCTTGACGTGCTCGACGATGGTCTCGAACAGCGGCGTCATGTTGCCGCTGGAGACATCGGAGTCCAACCCGGCATAACCATTGATGGCGGAGCAATAGATGATGGGGAAGTCCATCTGCTCATCGGTGGCGCCAAGGCGGTCGAACAGGTCGAAGGTCTGATCCACGGCCCAGTCAGGGCGTGCACCGTTGCGGTCGATCTTGTTCACCACGACGATGGGCTTGAGCCCCTGTGCAAGCGCCTTTTCGGTAACGAAACGAGTCTGCGGCATGGGGCCTTCGGCGGCATCCACCAGCAGTAGTACCGAATCCACCATCGACATCACGCGCTCCACCTCGCCACCAAAGTCGGCATGCCCGGGAGTGTCGACAATGTTAATGTGGTAGTCATTCCACTCGATGGCCGTGTTTTTGGCCAGGATGGTGATGCCGCGCTCCTTCTCGATATCGTTGGAATCCATCACCCGCTCCTCGGCATCGCCGCGGCCCGTTAGGGTGCCGGACTGCTGCAGGAGTTTATCGACGAGGGTGGTTTTGCCATGGTCGACATGGGCGATGATGGCGATATTTCGAAGTTTCTGTCTCACGGGATGCTGCTCTGGAGTGATTAGGGCCGCGTATTATACAGCAAAACCATAGGGAAAGGGCTGGGGGCAATTATTCCCGCAGGGCCCGAAAATAACGACCGCCTCGGCCGCTTTTTAGCGGTTGCTTTCGTGTCGATAGTCGGGGAAATATTCGCAAGACATCCCCCCGTGTCGCCTGACACACCGGCAATTTGATACCCTGTCGTCAGCCTCCTATGCTGCCTCCCAGCAGGAGAAGGAGTAAACTGGTGTAACGCCCTCAACCATCCAGTCCGGAAAATCCATGAGCCATTACCAACTCGACGCCCGCCGCATGCTGTGCCCGATGCCGGTCATCAAGACCCAGAACCTCGTCGCCACGCTGAACCCCGGTGACACCGTGGAGGTGTTCTGCACCGACCACGGCGCCCTCAACGACATACCCGCCTGGAGCCGCATCAACGGCCACGAGGTCACCGCCTGCCACGAGTCGGATGGTGAAGTCAGTATCACTGTACGCGTCGGCGACAGCGACGACGGATGAGCCATACCGCCGAACACGCCCCGCTAAACCACGACGAACGCTACCGCGAGGCCCGCCACGTCACCCTGGTCGGCTCGGCGGTGGATCTGCTGCTGGGTGTGACAAAGATATTTGTTGGCTTCGTCGGCAATTCGCAGGCGTTGATCGCCGATGGCGTGCACTCCCTGTCTGATCTGGCCACCGACATCATCGTGCTGTTCGCCATGAAGCACGGCTCGCGCGCCGCCGACGAAGAGCACCCCTATGGCCACGGCCGCATCGAGACCCTGGCCACGGTGGTGCTGGGTGTCGCGCTGCTGGCAGTGGCCATCGGCATCGCCTATGACGCCAGCCTGCGCCTGCTCAACCCCGAACTGCTGCCCCAGCCCGGCTGGCTGGCGCTGAGCGTGGCGGCCATCTCTATCGCCGCCAAAGAGGCCATCTATCACTACACCCTGCGCGTCGCCAACCGCCTCAATAGCCAGTTGTTGCGCGCCAATGCCTGGCACAGCCGCAGCGACGCCATTTCCTCGCTAGTGGTGGTCATCGGCGTTATCGGCGCCATGAATGGCGTGGTCTGGTTCGATGCCGTGGCCGCCATCGCCGTCGGCGCCATGGTCGGCAAGATCGGCATCGGTCTGGCCTGGCACAGTTCACAGGAACTCATCGATCGTGCCATGGAACCCGAACAGGTGGCCAATATCCGCACCGCCATCCTCTCCGTGAACGGCGTCAAGGCCCTGCATATGCTGCGCACCCGGCGCATGGCCAATGACGGCCTGGTGGATGTACACATCCTCGTTGAGCCGAAGAGCAGTGTTTCCGAAGGCCACCTGATCAGCGAGCGGGTACGCCAGGCGGTGATGGATAAAGTGGACGGCATCACCGAGGTCATGGTACACATCGACCCCGAGGACGATGAAGTCAGCGTACCCAGCCGTGGCCTGCCCATGCGTGACGAGGTACTGACGCTGTTACGGCACCGCTGGCAAGACATCGAAGAGGCATCCGACATCGACCACGTCCGCCTGCATTACCTGGACGGTAAAATCCATGTCGAGGTATCATTGCCACTGGAAAAGATGCGGGATATTGATCAGGCTCGGGCTCTTGCACGGCAGTTGGTTCGCCTCGCTGAAGAGGACGACAACATCGCAGATGTCCAGGTCAGCTTTTATTAAGCACCACCGCAAAGGATCATTGCCAGCCACAAAGCGCACAGAAATAGTGCAGAGTGGCTGCCTTATTTGCATCAAATCGGTGCAATCTGATCACGAATAAAACCGTGCATTACTGGAACTGGTTGATTAATCAATCAATTCAGCGAATGGCATATTTTCTGCTGAGGCTCTTGCAAAACTATTTCATGATAACGAAGAATCAATAGCCGACGACAACGGGCGCGCCACAAGCCATTGATTTATCGTGCCTTTTCAAATTTCACAAGGGCCTCTGCTGTTAGATTTTTTCGATGTCTTATATTAAAGGTGAAGTTTTTATGAAAAAAATATTGGTGATACTTTTATCTGTGTTATCAATATCTTGTTCGGCTCTCGCGGAGATAGATAGAGACGATTTCTATGAAAAAAATTCAAAACAATTAGATATAGTGTTGGAGGAAGTTAGCAAAAATCTATCAAGCCCAAGTGACGGTACAGAAGTGTGGTTTCCGTTATTCATGAAAACAAAGGTATCGCTGGGCATTAGTTCGCTAATACATACCCCTGATGGGTTGTTGATTAAAACGGGTGAATCAAAGATATCGTTTATTCGTGAAAAGTCAGAGGAAATGTTTTTTGTTGGTGAAGGGCTGAGTTTACTGGAAGTATATTCAGACATATTTACGATGAACATGAATGAAATTCTAAAAAAATACGCCACAGAAAAAATATCAAAATATGGAATATTCGATTTCAAAATTGCACTCTCTATTCCAGGCTATGAGGAAAAAGGATACTTCCAGAGTGATGAGTTTTGGGTGTATTTCCTTATTGGTAAAGAAACATCAGAGGCATTCATTCTAAATAAAAATTTTCCAGGGGACGCGATACGTATTGGCGCTCAGGGCTTGGATCCTAAAAAATTTAAACATCTGTTAACTAATATTTCAAATATCAATTAAGAGTAAATATTGAGAATAAATATATGGAACCTATATCTGAGGAAGAAAAGCAAGAATTGAGAGCGATCTTGTCTTCTTTTTATGGTAACGGAGCGTTTAGCTGGAGGATAACGAAGCGCTCATTCGAATTGTTTGGTGAGCTTATTTCGAAAACCAGGCAGTGTGATTCCGCTATGAATTGGGTGCCGCGTTCGTTCTTTGTTGGTAACGTTCTCAATTGGGCAAAAAAACAGGTTCGACAAACCATTGTCAGGCACTTCAGAAAAGATGAAAATAAGCATTATTTGTTATGCATGCGGGGGGCTGCTCTAGCAATGAAAACACGGTTCTTCATGGCACAAAATTAAATCTAACGAAACAAACTCTAGGGCAGCCAGAAAATGAAAGAATCAGAACCACTACTGATAACACAGCAATTTACCTTTAACCACACTGAAAACCTACTGAAAACACTGGAGGGCACGTAATGTCTGCTCAAGACGTTCTGAATACCATTAAAGAAAATGATGTGAAGTTTGTCGATTTCCGCTTTACTGACACGCTCGGCAAGGAACAGCACGTCTCGGTTCCCGCCCACACCGTCGACGAAGACGTCTTCACCGAAGGTAAGATGTTCGACGGCTCCTCCATCGCCGGCTGGAAGGGGATTAACGAATCCGACATGATCCTGATGCCCGATACCTCGACGGCGGTGCTGGATCTGTTCGCTGATGAAACTCAGCTGATCCTGCGTTGCGACATCGTCGAGCCTTCCACCGGCCAGGGTTACGAACGCGACCCCCGCTCTGTCGCCAGCCGCGCCGAGGCCTACCTGAAAAGCACCGGCATTGCCGACACCGCTTACTTCGGTCCCGAGCCCGAATTCTTCATCCTCGACGACGTACGTTGGGGCTCCAACATGGCCGGCTCCTTCTACAAGGTCGATTCCGAAGAGTCCGAGTGGAATTCCGAAAAAGTCTACGAAGACGGCAACATGGGTCATCGCCCCGGCGTCAAGGGCGGCTATTTCCCCGTACCGCCGGTCGACTCCCTGCACGACATCCGTGCCGCCATGTGTCTAGCCATGGAAGACATGGGCGTTGAAGTCGAAGTCCATCACCACGAAGTCGCTACCGCCGGCCAGTGCGAAAT
>JALTPW010000500.1 GCA_026999335.1 Chromatiales bacterium | reverse complement strand
ACGCCAGCGGCGACGGCGCACGACAGCAGGATCGCTGGCATCGGAAATTGCGCTTGAGAAGGAACGGTCAGACATGGCGAAATGATAGCCAACTTATGTGACAGTTTTGTGACAATGCATGACCGCTGTGAGGTGTGGCGCGATACCCCTAGCGCAGTACCTCATATTAAATGCAGATATAGAAAGTCGGCAAACAGACAAGGGATATCAGGCGCAGTCCGCCGGGAAGGCTGATTCCCTTTTCAAGGGCTGTACCAACAGTAGGTGCAGCTGTCCTTTCTTGTTTCGTCTATATCTGTATTTACTAACAAAAACCAGTGCTGTCCCGCTAACAACACATCGTCATTACCGGATACCGGGTCAAGCCCGGAATGACTCTGAAGTTTCACGCTTTTTCGTAACGTGACGTATAGAGAGAAACCCATTTAAGTGGGGTTTGCTATCAACTGCACAATTCGAGCGAAAAAGCTCACCCCTCCATTGGCAGTGGGTTCCAGCATAGTAAAAACCGTGAAACTTCAGTTGGTAATATGAGACACTGCATATAAGAAGCCTGTCGGCTTTAGAATGAATCTACTGCAGAAAACCCATTGTGAGTCACTACTGTCCAGCTTAACCTTTCGAGACCGATAAGTTATTGGTTTTCGATAATCCCGGACTGGAACACCATCGCTGGAATGTTGAAAAATATTTCGACACTCTCTGGCAAACATCGTACCTGGTAAGAAAACTATATTCGATACCACATCATTGTCGAAAGTTCCCCGGCGACTTGGTTACTTGTTCGTACGGTTCATTTTTGGTCTCTTGGTAACGAATTTAGGCTTTAACCATTTCTTCATCCAGCCCCACTGTCAACAAAAATCACCCTCGGGTCTATCTGCTACTATTTTATTTTTTTAAATTTCTTTCTCTTGGTCGATATTTGAACTTTGCAATGATCGGTATATAGACCAAACCCCCTGGGAGTTCCCCGGCTCAGCCGAGGAATTACCTTACTGACTTAAGCCACTATTGGAAAAGTTGGCGGCCAAACATCGATATCCCTGCATAGAGACATCCTGTTAGAAAAAAAGAAAAAACTATACGCTAATTCCAGTTTTTTT
>JALTPW010000499.1 GCA_026999335.1 Chromatiales bacterium | reverse complement strand
CACCGCCCTGCCCCATGGCCTGCATGGCATTGTTGGTGATATTCAACAGGGCGCTGAGCAGGGTGCGAGGATTGCCCTGCACGCGGGCACCGTCGCAGGCATTGCGAAGCTGCAATTCAGTGCCGCGCTCCTCGCAGTGCGGCGCCACCGCGCTCGCCAGACTAGCGAGCAGGGTGTCCAATTCGATAAGCTCTTCCCCACCATAACCACTGCGTGAAAACAGCAACATGTCGTTAGTCAGTGCGTCCAGCTGACGCAGTTGGGTAACAACCTTGCCGGCCAGTTCGGTGCGGGACGCCACATCGAGATGGGATTGCTTGAGCTGTGAGGCGTATAACAGGCCTGAGGCCAGCGGCGTGCGTACCTGATGAGCGAGGCCGGCGGCCATCTCACCCAGCGCCGAGAGCCGTTGGTGCTGGCTCAGGCACTGCTGTAATTCGCGGGTTTCGGTGACATCGTTGAGCAACAGCAACTGGCCCGGCTCATCGCCCAAGGGGCAGGTGGAGATGCTGACACGGCGGCCATCGGCCAGGGAGATTTCATGACCATCGTCGCTGCGGGGAGAAAAGGCACGGCCAATGATGTCGGTCCAGCGCTCGCCCGTCAGCGGTTCGCCGAGCAGTTTGATCGCCGCAGGATTGCATTCCTGCACACGCCCCGAGGCATCCAACACCACGACACCGGACGGCAGGGCACTAAAAATGGCTTGCAGGCGCCGCGTCTCGTCCGGCACGGGTGGTGACGCTTGATCGACGGAATGCAGCGGGTAAGAAGGTTCCCGCCGTGGAGGAGTCAGATCGAAGATCTGAAAAGAGTGCTCCAGGGTCTGGATCTGTGGGGTCTGCTGTACGGCCATAGTCACGCCTCGCTCTGACGGTTGCTGTCCGCCGCGGGTTTTCCCGCAGGCGGTACCTTGACAGCCGTGATGGAGCAAAATACGTGCCTAAATAATTTTTTCCTTTTTATTCAGTTGCTTGGGGTATCCAAGAAAAAACAGGAGTCAAATTCCCGTCACGGACTCACTGCGTTGCAGGCCATACTTGCGCAATTTCTCGACGAGGGTGGTGCGGCGCATCTTCAGCCGCTTGGCGGCATGGGCCACCACACCGCCCGCCTCGTCCAGTGCCTGCTTGATCAGCGAACACTCGACGGTGGAAATATGTTCTTTGAGATCCAACCCCTCACGCGGCAAGCGGGCGGGCTGTAAGGGCATCACGGGTGTCAGTTGCGGATCCAGTGTGATCTGCGGCAGATTTTCGCCACTACCAGCGGGACGGAACTTAGCCGGTAAATCACCCACATCGACAATGCCATATGGATGCATGATGACCAGCCGTTCGAGCAGGTTGGACAGCTCGCGCACATTACCCGGCCAGCGGTACTGGCACAGGGCGATCAGTGCGGCCGGTGTAAAGCGTACCGAGCCACGTTTTTCATTTTCCATGCGCGCGATCAGTTCATTCACCAGCAGGGGCACATCGTCGATGCGCTCACGCAGGGGCGGCATGTCGATGGGAAAGACGTTCAGACGGTAATACAGGTCTTCGCGGAATTTACCCGCGCTGATCAGCTCATCAAGATTGCGATGCGTGGCGGCGACGATACGCACATCGGCGCTCAGCACCTTGTTGCCGCCGATGCGTTCGAACGTACGTTCTTGTAGCACCCGCAACAACTTGACCTGCATGGTCGTAGGCATATCGCCGATTTCATCAAGGAACAGGGTGCCACCCTCGGCCATTTCAAAGCGGCCGCGACGGGCGCTGATGGCGCCGGTAAAGGCGCCCTTCTCGTGACCAAAGAGTTCGCTTTCCAGCAGCTCGCCGGGAATGGCGCCACAGTTGATGGGGACGAACGGTTTGTCACGACGGGAGGAATGGTAGTGCAGGTTGCGCGCCACCACTTCTTTGCCGGTACCGGACTCACCCAGAATCAGCACTGTGGCGTCCGTGTCCGCCACCTGTTCGATGAGCTTGTGCACCTCAAGAATGCCGCGGCTATTACCCACCAGACTGCGGAAAAGCTCCAGGTTCATACCACCACCGTGCTTTTGACTCAGTCGATAGACCTGGGCACGGTGCAGGGCGTCGGAGACCTCGGCGTAACGCATGGGGAGATTGATCAAGCTGAAGGCGTTCTTGACCATATCCTTGTCAAGATCATGCTCGCTATTTTCCGCCACCAGCACCAAAACAGGTATATTTTCAGACGCCTTGCGCAGTGCATCAAAGGTTGTCTTACGCGCCTCTGCGGAACCGCAACCGCCCAGAATAATGGCCTCAACCCCATCGTCCAGCCTTTCACCGGCCGCTTGGTAGTCGATGATGGTAATCGGTTCCTGAGCAACGAATTCGAGTATCGCGGCGAGCTTGTCCCGCTGCTGCTTATCGTCTTCCACCAGCAAGATAGTCATGGAATCGGGCATTTTTTTCTCCGCGCACCAGTCGAGTACTCTGTCCATATTCACCTTGACGGAGTACTTGGACTCCGTCAGTTTTCCCAGCCCGCTAAGTAAAACACCTGATTTCCGATATGTCAAAATATTGTCACGAGAAATAAAGGGAAAATGCCTTTAAAAACGGAGAGCTATCGGTTTTTCCTGAATACGGACACAAAGAAACAGGTTCAACTCGCTATTCATTCACAGCTGCCCCCTACCCCGCTTGAACATGAACAGCCTGTCCTCCCTTCCTGGCAGGCTTTTTGACGGTCTTTGTCAGCACAAAAACAAGTCAATCGGTTGTTTCCTCGCTGAATAATATGCCGGGGAACCCCTGGCATTGATAAAAAATGTGGCCTGTCCCCGGCTACCCCCCCGTTGTCCACACTCCGCTGCGCAAATCGCGCTGTCAACGGAGAGTCGCGGCGGCGCAACAATGACAGTGTTGATTTAAAACGCCAAAAAACAACAGCCTATAACTACCCAGCCGCCAAAATCGCCAGATAGGTGATATCGGTGAAAAACCCGGATAGACCCATTTTTTTGTTCTATAATGTTTGGCTACTGTGGAAAGAAGCATTGACTGAGGGAAGCCACTCAACAGCGGAGAAGTCAACTCATAGGAAAATCAAAGGGATCATAAAATGTGTAATATTAAATGGATTTTACTATTACTTTTTTTATTAATTATGACCAGCTTACCTGTGCTGGTGTCTGCCGAAACTGTATTCAAAGAAATCAGTGTAACTTATGACGAAGGGAAGAAGGATTATATCGGCTCAGCTACCGTGGATATAGATGGGAATATGTATTTCACGGGCAGTAGTCCCGGAAACACATACTTAACCGTGAAATACGATAGTTATGGCCGGGAAAAATGGGTGCGCACTTATTCCCCGAACCCAGCATCGCGTGCAGGTGGGGCGGGAAAAATGACTGTTGACCGGGCTGGCAATATCTATGTGGCACCGTCTCGAAACTTAGGGAAAATCTTAAAGTACGACGCCGATGGTAACCAGAGTATTTTATCCAATCCCAGAATAGTCCCCTATGGATGCTGTAGCAAACAAACCGGCCTGGTTCTTGATAAAAATGAAAACAATCTGTACTCGTGGGCATCACATACCATACAAAAAATCAGCCTTGACGGTGGCTCGAACTGGCTACAACGATTTCACACCGCAAACTACTTGGTGCGTGGCATTGCCACAGATGATTCCGGCAATATTTATGTGGTTGGGCATTCAGTCGCAGTAAATAACCCTTCCGCAGGAGGCCTTATCATCAAAAAGTTCGATAACCTGGGCAATGTTATCTGGAGCCGGTTTTGGCATGCGGAAGGAGATGGGTCTCAAGGGGAAACCGTCCATGGCTTGCAACTGGATACCAATAATAATATTTATCTCCTTGTGCAATCCATAAATTATGAAAACTCTTGTCTGTACTGCATAACATCATTCGTCGTACGCTTTAGCTCAGACGGCAGCACAACGAATAGCACCATCTTAAATGGAACAAATGGCTATCAGGCAGGGGCCATTAAAGTAGCCGATGACAAAATCTATGTCACTATGCTCAGTCGAAACACGCACATATTGACCGTGCAAAAACTAAATACAGACTTGTCGCTAGACTGGAGCACAGAGTATTCGCATTCTAACGGTAATTTATCACTTGCCAG
>JALTPW010000498.1 GCA_026999335.1 Chromatiales bacterium | reverse complement strand
TCCCAATGCGCCACCGCCGGCCTATGCCGTACCGACCGCGCCATTGGCAGCGATAAAACAGTCCAGCACGACAACCACCCGCGATGCGTTTCCCGCTGGCGGGTTTGCTGATGGGCTGTTACAGGCCATGGGCATCGCCACTGCCCATGCCGCCCCCCTTCACACCCCGCCCGGCGAAGCCACCAGTTGTGGTTATGTCACCGCCGATACCGCCTCGGCCCTGCCGGAAGTCGATATCACGGATCCCGAGATTCAGGCCCTGGCCGAAGAACTGGATCATTCCCCGATCAAGATCTATGCCTGGATCAAAAACAATATCGAATTCCAGCCCTATTTCGGTTCCCTGAAGGGCGCCCTCGCCACCCTGAAGAGCGGTTCCGGCAATGCCACGGATCATGCCTCGCTGCTGATTGCGCTAATGCGCGTGTCCGGGTATCCGGCGCGGTATGTGTTGGGGGAGATTTGGTTACCCGAGGATGAGCGTCTGCTCAACTGGCTTGGCACCAAAACCGGCAGGGCGGCAGCGAATAGATTGACAGTAAATAATATTGCGGCAACTTACTACATCACTGGCAATATCAACGAGGTGGCGTTCATCCATGTTTGGGCGGAAGTCTGCGTGCCTTACAACAACTATCGGGGTTCCGGCAGCGACAACAGCGGCTTTCACTGGATTCCGCTGGATCCCAGCTTCAAGGAAATGACCTACACCGACGGCACCACGGTGGCCGACATCCCCGGCTTTGAGTTTGATTACGCCGATTACCTCAGCACCCGTACTACAGTGATGCCCCACGAGGCCCTGCGGAATCAGATGGAAACAGCACTGGGTAGGTCTCTGAAAAATGGCGGCGGCTACCGGAGCACTATTGTGCAACGGGACATCGACCTCCTGCCCAGCACCCTGCCCTATAAAGTAAAGGATTTTAAGGACTGGAGTGACAGCGGCCGATCCGATACGGCGGCATTACCGGCGGCCCATCGTATTCAGGCGGAATTTGTAATCAGAAATAAAGCCGGCGAACTATTAGTCCCCAAACTCACCCTCGACATGCCCACACTGGCCACCCGGCGTCTTACCCTGTCATTCAAGGGCGTGACACCCACCGACCAAGACTGGATCGACAACACCTGGGATGGCGAAGCAACACCCTGTGGTGACAAAAACGTACATGCCGTGTTTCAGCTGGAAGGGCTAAACAAGACGCCGGCAGGCATTCGCCGTGCGGTCGATTTCTGCGAAAAAAACAACCGGCTCGCCATCACCATCAAACGTCATAACGAGACCTATAACAGCGTCAACTACAGCAACATCGGTAGCCACAACTACCACACCCTGCAAGCTTACGCCTTTCAGGCCTCCAACCGTTTGCTGGAAGAGCGCACTGCCAATCTGCTGGATACCGTCGGCTCCACCCCGGAACCCAATGACTTGCAGGACGAAACCCTCGGCGAATACCTGCATATCATCGGCCTGAAATACATGGATTACATTGTGAAGGCCACCAAAACAATCGGCCAACTCCATACCTCAACTGGCGACAGCGGCAACCACATCGGCCTGGTCTCCACAAAAATGAAGGTAAGCTATCTATTCGACCTGCCCCTTGCCGTCTACCGGGGAGGTTTTCTGGTCGATATGCCGGGCATACTGTCACGCACCCGGAACATCATTGAGGGCACATCAAACTACGTCAGTTATCTACTCGCAGGTTATGCCGCTTCCGTCTACGAATCTTACGTCTGGCAGGAGATTGCCCGTCTGGATGCGGTCAGCACCGTGCGCGGAATACAGTTCGCCAACGACCAGGGTATTCCGGTGGTCACCCTGACCAGTGAAGCGGACGTGGATGCCAAATTGAATCAAAACTGCCCCACGACATCCGAAAGCCTCGATTACGCCGAATCAAACAAAACCACCCTCAAACAACTGTTTCTCAATGGCTACTTCAAGATCACCCTGCCCGGCTGCCAGATTCATTACGACGACTGGCTCGGTGCCGTGTGGATAGCGGAATACCGTATCGACAATAACTTCAAAACCAGTTACAAAATCTCCGGCGACTACGTCTCCGCCGATGGCGGCATCACTGTCGGAGACACCCTATCTCTGGATTTTGATCCCATACGCGGCACGGGCTACCAAAACCTCATGCCCCAGCAAACATTTCTCGAATCCTTTCGCGCCCCTGACAGCAGCGTAAGTTACAACGTCATCGAACTGGGCAACGGCTCCGGTCTCGGCCTGACGCCCAGCACCAGCTTCGGCGGTGATCCCGTCAATCTGGTCTCCGGCAACATGTATCAGCAGGAACGGGACATCGACCTCAAGGGTCGTGGCGGCCTGAATATCGTCTTCGAGCGTTTCTACAACTCCCACATGCGCAAAGACGGGCCGCTGGGCTACGGCTGGACCCACAGTTTTAACCATTATCTGAAATTCTTCGATAACAATGGCGACGGCAATATCAACCATGTCGTCTGGGTGGACGGCACTGCCAGCACCAACACCTTTGCCATCACGGGCACCGCCAATGGCGTACCGGTCAACGCCCCCCTGAGCAACCCCGAAGGCATTTACGTCACCGCCCGGCGCGAGGCCAACGGTGAATACCGCATCCGCGAAAAAGGCGGCTTGACGCTCTATTTTGAAAACATCGCGGGCAAGGCTGGCGACACCGCCCGCCTGCTGCGCCTGGTCGACCGCAACGGCAATACCCTGCGCATGAATTACAACGGCAATAAACTCGCCTCCGTACAGGATGACCTCAACCGCCGCCTGACCTTCCATTACGACAATAGCGACCAGCACATCACCCGTATCACCGACTGGAGCGGGCGTACTTTCCGTTACACCTATGCCAACAACAACCTGGTGCGCTTTGACTCCCCACTGGCAGTAGAGGGTCAGATAGACTCAACGACCTACGAGTATTACACCGCCGCCGACGGCACCAATCTCGACCACGCCATGCGGTCTTTTACCCGTCCGACGGGCTACTCGATGGCATTCGAGTACTACACCAACGGCAAGACCTTCCGCCACACGGACAGTCTCGGTCAGAGTTTCACCTTCCGCTACAACACCTTCCGCCGCGAGACCACCACGATGGACGAGCGTGGCATCAGCCAGACCTACCTGTTCAATGAATGGGGTCAGCAGCTCCAGCATGTTCAGGGTGATGGCTCGCGGATGCGCTACGAATACATCGACGACGAACATCCGCTGAAAGAGACCCGCCGTATTCATGCCTTGGGTTATGCGACCCAAAATGCTTACGACGCGGCGGGTAATCTGACCAAAACCACCCTGCCCGACAACAGCACGCTGGACTATTTCAGCTACAACGCCTTCGGCCTGCCGGCCCGGATCAAAGATGCCAATGGCAACATCACCCTGCATCGGTACGATGCCAGGGGCAATCGCACCGAAGTGATCACCCTGAAAAAAGGCCGCAACACAACAACCCCGGCCCCCAGCGACATCCTCGCCTGGACCATCAACACCTACGACACCCAGGGCAACCTGAAGAGCACCAAACAGGTACGGGACTTTGCCACCCGGGCCGGGCCGACGATTGAATACACCTATGACGACAATGCCCTCAATCCCGTCACCCTCAAGCGCTGTGGCCTGCAACAGAATGCATCCGGCACCCTCACAAATCACTGTGTCAGCGCCGCCCAGACCTTCGACGCCCTCGGCCGGCCGAAGCAATTGGCGACCAATAATTTTTACACCCGGCAACGCAACTACGACGTCAATGGTCGTGTAGTCCGCGCCACCGATGCCACAAACCACTGGCGCGATTACAGCTACACCGCCATCGGCCAGCCCTCGGGCCAAAGCCTCACCGGTGTCGATGCCGGGGGCAACGTCGCCCTGCTCGACCACAGCAGCACCGCCTTCGATACCCTGGATCGTCCCGTCAGCCGTTTCGACAGTGCGGGTTTTGGCACCCATACCCGGTATGACGAAACCGGCAACGTCACCGCCATCACCAATCCCGACGGTTACACCATCCGTTTCGAATACGATGCCAATAACCGCCCTACCCGCGCCTTTGACGAGCACGGCCGGGCGGTGACTACCGACTATGACATCGGCGGCCGGCCCATTCG
>JALTPW010000497.1 GCA_026999335.1 Chromatiales bacterium | reverse complement strand
TGGCCTCACCGAGGCCTTTCGTTCCACCTATCTGCCGCCAGAGGAATTGGCCCACCGCCCTGAATCCATGGGCCGGGCCATTCCTAATGCCGAGGTGATGGTGGTGCGCGAAGACGGCAGCCCCTGCACACCTGGCGAACCGGGTGAACTGGTGCACCGCGGCTCGCTGGTCGCCATGGGCTACTGGAATGATGCCGAACGTACTGCCGAACGCTTCCGCCCGGCACCCGGCCAGGAAAGCGGTATGCCACTACCGGAGGTCGCCGTATGGTCCGGTGACACGGTGAAAATAGATGAAGACGGCTACCTGTATTTCATTGGCCGCAAAGACGATATGATCAAAACTTCCGGCTATCGCATCAGCCCCACCGAAGTGGAAGAAACACTCTACGCCAGCGGATTGATCGATCAGGCCGTTGCCCTGGGTGTCCCCCATCCGACCCTCGGCCAAGCCATTGTCGCCGTCGTTACCAGCAAGGACACATCCAACACGGCGGAGTTCGACAGCGATGCCATCCTGCAATACTGCAAGCAGCATCTGCCGGCCTTTATGGTACCCGCACACATCCGAATTCAGGCCAATCTGCCGCGCAACCCTAACGGCAAGATCGACCGCAAACAACTCACGGGCGAACTGCAGGATCTCTTTCAAGACAGACCTCAAGGAAATGACGCATGAGCAAACCTCAACACAGTGAATCCGTATTGAATTCTTTCCCCGTTGAAAACGGTGAGCTGCTGGTCGGGGGCGTACCGCTGACGCAACTGGCCAAGCGCGTCGGACAAACCCCTTTTTATGCCTACGACCGACAAAAAATCACCGAACGCGTCGCCCATCTGCGTAGATACCTGCCCCATGAAATCCACCTGCACTACGCCATCAAAGCCAACCCTATGCCCGCCGTGGTACAACACCTCGCGGGGTTGGTCGATGGCTTCGACTTAGCCTCCGGCGGTGAAATGCGCGTCGCACTGGACACAGGCATGTCATCCGACAACATCAGCTTCGCCGGCCCCGGCAAGTCAAAACGGGAAATTGGTAGTGCTATCGCTGCCGGAGTGACCCTCAACCTGGAATCGGCAACCGAACTGGAAACAGCGGCAAGA
>JALTPW010000496.1 GCA_026999335.1 Chromatiales bacterium | reverse complement strand
CTTGCTCGATGCGGGCAAGTTCTTGCTCGCTTGTTTGTAAGTGCTTGTTTTTATTGAGGCCGGTTTTCGATCATCGGGCAAGATCTTGCCCGCTGTGACGAAGCAATGAATATTCCGAGGGGTATTGGAAGGCATTGTTGTGGCGGATGGCGTGACTTTTATTAGTCTCGCTTTAAGCTTAAAACCACCGCCTTTAGGCGGTCGAATTTACCCATGCCGCTTGTTGTATGGGTTGTTGAAGGTGTGTGGCAAGTTGTTTCGGTCGTCACTGTAGGATGCTGGTGAACGGTAGCGAACCGCATCGTTTGTGTTATCAAGTGCTAGGCACTGGTGATTCAGGTATCACCGCTCTTGATCATAGTCGGGCCGTCGCCTTTACAAATGCAGCTTGCGTCATCACCCAACACAGTTTGTTATTTCTCGTAATGGCCGCCTATCTTGCTGGTTTTGGACAGGTTTATATGCGGTCACCCTGGACGCATGGCTTCGATCTGCGCCAGTATCTCCGCTGAATCCCATTCGCGCGCACCCTCCATGAGCGCTACGATACGGCCATCGGGAGACACAAAATAGGTCGAGGGAAATGCGCGGATGCCAAGGATATCGTCGGCCACGGACATATCCGGGTCGAGCAGGCTGGCCAGGCGCACCTTGCGGTCGATGAGAAATTCGCGCACCAGGTGTTCGTCGTCATCCACCGACAGCAGCAACAACTCGAAGCGCGCTGGATCCAGCTTCGCGGCCAGACGCTGCAGGCTGGGTAACTCCTCGCGACAGGGCGCGCACCACGTCGCCCAGAGGTTGAGAATCAGCAGCTTGCCCGGCGCAGGCCGCAGGGTCTGTGGCTGCCCCTTGAGATCCACCACTGGCAGCGGCGGCAGCACATCACCCTCCTGCAGACGCGGAGATGGCGCCTCGGCATCATCACAGCCCGCCAGCGCCACCAGCAGGATGAGAACTAATGCCCTTCCGGCCACGGCGACGACTTGATCGAGTCCGGCTCAACGCCTGCGGGGGCCGCCTGCACACCAGGTAGGCGGCCCAGCTGCGCCTCCCACTCCCACACTGCGGCGTGGGCCTTGGTAATGTAAGGGTCATTCGACGGCGCCAGATGAATATAGCTGCGCATGGCGCCCAGCGCGGCCTCATACTCTTTCAGACCCTCCAGCGCCATCGCCAGCCCATAGTAAGCATTGTGCTGACTCAGACGCAGGTCGATGGCCCGCTCGAAGGCCTTGGCGGCCGGGCCGTATTCCTCCAGACCGATAAAGGCATAGCCCATGTTGACGTAGGCCTCCGGCATCTCCGGCGACATCGCCAGCACCGCATCCAAGGCCGTGATGGCGTAATCGTACCGCTTGGCATGCAGCATAGCCACGGCCTGCTGGAAACGCTCGGTAATACGCCGTTCGCGCTCCGTCAGCGGCCCCCTTGGCGGCGACGCGGCAACGACCGGCGGTGTCGGCATCACCGAGGGCGGGGCCTCATGTGGGTTCTGCCGGAAGGCCGGCACGACCTGTGGAGGCGGTTGCCGCTGCGCGGGAATGGTATAACCCTGCACCGCGGGGCGCACGACGGAACCCGAGTGCATTTCAGGCAGGGTGGCGATCAGCGCCGCGATGGCCAGTACGGCCGACACGGAGAGGATGATCGTCAGGGCTTCGAAATCCTGTTTCGCGGGCAGTTTTTTTGCGGCCGATGTCACCATCAGACCATTCCCTTATGCGCCACGGTACTGATATAGGGCGTACCAAAATAGGTGATAAACGCCAGCACGAAGATACTGATAATCATCACCCCACTAAGCCACGGTGGTATTTTATAGCTGAGACGAATATGCAATCCCACCGCCAGCAGCAACCAAGTGAAAAAAGCCGAGGTCTCCAGCGCATCCCAGGCCCAGTAACGGCCCCAGGCATCCTGCGCCCATACCGCGCCAGTGATCAGCATCAGACTGTCGAACACCAGCGCCAGCATCATCAGGCGCCAGGCCAGCTTGTCGATCACGGCATCGCTGGGCATGGCACGAAACCATTGCCGCCCCCGTTCCGTGAGACGCAGGATCATGACCCCGCCAAGGCCGACACCGGCCAGCAGCAGGGCCAGAAAAATCTTGCCCAAACCGACGTGGGACCACTTCCAGACATTGTAGTAGGTGGCGGGAAAATGGCTGGCCACGGGCTCCAGTATCAACACCCAGCTACCCAGTATCCACATGACCAGCATCACGATCGCGGCGCTGGGACGCAGCCCCGGCAGGCGCCAGTAGAGCAAAGCATAAATCAGCCCCAGGCTCCACAACTGGCTCATCAACAGTTCGAACAGATTGAGCCACGGCCCGTGGCCGATGCGCACCCAGCGCACGGCAATGGCAATGGTCAACAGTAATACGCCGAGGGCAATGGAACCGAGGACAATCTTCTCGTGACGGCGGGACTGTACTGGCTCACTGCCGGCAAGACGTGGAGATAGTCCCCACATGGCCACAAGAGTTGCCACCAGATAGGCCAACAATCCGGCCCACAGCCAGGGTTGTTCAGCAACAACGTTCACACACTTCCCCTCTTGTTGGCGGTTTCACTGTCGTCATCCGTCCATGCCGTGAGACTCAATTTTTTCCAGAAAAACTGTCCCAGACCGAACACACCCGCGACACTGACAAAGAACAGCCACTGTATCGTAGGATCGTAAAATACCCTATATCCCATCCAGGTAGTCAAGTAATCAAATCGCAGCCGGCCATGCGGCAACGGCGTCTCCTCGCCCGGCTTCAGCTCCACGCGCTGATCCCCGCTTGTGACCACCAGCACGCCGCGAGAGTTCCGGCCATCCAGCACCCACGCGTCGTCCAGTGCCATGCCAGTGTCCAGTTGCAGCCAGAACTTGATGTCTTCCTCCGTACCCGGCGGCGTCCAGTGGTTATCCTGCTTGTACTCAAACAACGGATAAGAGGGCATGTGTACGCGCCCGCTGACCGTTTCACCGTCCTCGGGAATCCACGTCAACACCGGTGCGAAACCCTTATTGTGCGTGGTATAGAAACGGTAACGCTCCAACACCAGCGGACGGTCGTCACCCACATCGACCTCCAGCACGGAGCCATCCGGTTGCGACAGGAACACCTGACTGTGGGTCAGGCCGCGCCGCAGCTTCGCCGCATAGTCCACGGTAAACCCCCCTTGGGTAAAAGCGACATCGTCCAGCGCCCCGGCATGCCAAGGCCCCTTACGTACATCCATCAGCAATTCCGGACTGAAGGCCTGATCCTTGGCAATCTCCAGGTGGGCATCGAGATGGGTCAGACGGCCGATACCCGCCAGCAATACCATGCCCAACAGGCCGACATGAAACACCAGCAGGCCGGGCTGGCGATTGATGCGTGGGTTGGTAAGAATAGCAGCGGCAAGATTGGCCGCCAGCAAGGCCAGCGGTGCCACCAGCACCCAGACAGAGACATGCTCCGGATTGCCATAACTCAGCGCCGCACCGATGCCCAGCAGCACCATGCCCAGCAGGGTCAGTTTCAACGAGGCCAGGGCCCCTAACATTTGCACCATAATGATATGCCACTCAGACGTCAGAGCCGGACAGTATAACGCGCCACAGCTGGCAGCGAACCGGCCGTAGCAGCATCTGTGCGAGTGTAGTGTCCTGAATATAACGCATATTCAGAGTCCCCCAAATGGCTTGCCGCACCAACAGTAGGTGCTCTAGGCGAGACGGCATTCGCAGGGAATGTAGGCACCTTTTCAAGAATACCAACACAGCGGCAAGCCATTTGGGGGACTCCCTTCGGGCGGCGCGCTAAAATCCCATCTGCGTTGTTGCATTTTCTCGACGTAGGCCCACTATGCCTTCAAAAATGCGCCTAGCAGATGGGTTTTAGCGCACCGCTGAATATGCGTTATATTCAGAACACTACACTGGATTGACCCGGCATTGCCATCAAGGAACCCGCAACCACCACGAGATGCGACAGGCCCTCTCCCCTCATTTCAATGAGAGAATTTATTCTCTTTGGTTGCCTCAGGCAAGTACAATCCGTTTCAACACTACGCGAAATGATTCAAAGCTTATTCCATGCCAATGGACAAGCCGTTAAACCACCCGTGGCACGCTCAAC
>JALTPW010000495.1 GCA_026999335.1 Chromatiales bacterium | reverse complement strand
TAAAGCGGCTATTTTTACCCCTCCACAGGACTGTAATAGTCTTTATCTCATCATTTTCTTCATCGAATCCGGAGCTGACATGCGCATTGCCCTTGGGGTGGAATATGATGGCCAGCATTTCCACGGCTGGCAGGCACAGCAGGGTGATCTGCCCACTGTGCAAGCCAGTCTTCAGCGAGGGTTGTCACGGGTGGCCAACGTACCGGTGACATTGGTCTGTGCCGGACGCACCGATGCCGGTGTGCATGCCCTGGCGCAGGTGGTGCATTTCGATACCGGGGCCGAGCGCACGGCGCAATCCTGGGTTCGGGGCGCCAACGCCAATATTGACCGGGCGATCACCGTGTTGTGGGCGAAGCCGGTAAGCCATGATTTCCACGCCCGCTTTTCCGCCTTCAGTCGTCGCTATCGTTATGTCATCCTCAACCGCCCGATGCGCTCAAGTCTGGCCAGCGGGCGCGTGACCTGGGAATATCGCCCACTGGATGCGGCGCGCATGGCCGAGGCGGGTCGCCACTTGCTTGGCGAACGGGATTTCACCTCCTACCGTGCTGTCGGTTGCCAGTCCAATACCCCGCTTCGCAACGTCACCCGGCTGGATGTCTCGCGTCACGATGACCTGGTGTTCATCGACATCGAGGCCAATGCTTTTTTGCACCATATGGTGCGTAATATCGCTGGTGTGCTGATGGATATCGGTGCCGGCGAGCACCCGCCGGACTGGGCCCGCGAGGTGCTGGAGGCGCGCGACCGCACCGCCGCTGGCGTGACCGCGCCGCCGCACGGACTGTACCTGATGGCGGTGGGCTATCCGCCCGGATTCGGCATCCCGCACGCGGGGACTTGCTGGGTGCCCCCCACGCCCAAACTGTCTTAAATTCAAATCTACGATATGGCAATGAAAGTGCTCGCATGGATCGCCTACCTCACCCCTTTTTTTCAGTCGCAACAATACGGCCTTGTTAATAACACTGGTGCAGTGGCCTGATTCACAAAATGCGTAAAAATACCATTTTGGGAAAAGCGCCTTTCTCCCAGCCTTGAATTTCCCTAAAATCCATCGCGACGCCACCGCAGGGAGTTTTTTGCATGGACAGCCCACAACTGGTTCCAA
>JALTPW010000494.1 GCA_026999335.1 Chromatiales bacterium | reverse complement strand
GAGCAAAATCCCATTCAACCACTGCTCCTGCTCTCGCCCAGGCCTTCGATCAACGGTGACCCACAGCTCTGTTATTGCCAGTCCTTCGACCTCATCCACCAACACCCGCAACCCAACCTCGTCCATATCCGTAAATCTCCGACTCTGTTTTTCATATTCACTCTGACCATATTTGAACGAACAATAGATCATGCCATTGGACTTTAGTGCTCGCACCAGCCGCTGGAAAACATTGGCTAACTCTTTGCCAGGAACATGCAGTAGTGAAGCACAGGCCCAAATGCCGTCAAACTGGTTTTGATATTGGATTTCTTGCAGACGCTGTACGGAGACAGGTTGCCCAAGCTCTTTTTCTGCAAGGGCGGCGATCTCGCTGGAAGCATCGAAGGCGGTGACTTTATAGCCTTGCTCAATAAACTGTTTTGCATCTCGTCCAGAACCACAACCGGCATCCAGAATGTGTGCTTGCTTTGGCAATAACGGCAAGAATCGTTGGTAGAGTGGCTGCATATCGACCAAGCGGGTCGATTCAATAAAGGCCACGGCGTTGTGATCGTAGTAACTCATTAGCTTATACGTGGCGCAAAGACCGTTTTAGTGGGATTAAATAACATCATGGCTTCTTTTTACCGAGTGTGGCGTCTTAAATACAGATATAGACGAAACGAGGAAAGACAGCTGCATCACCAAAAGTAGGCGCCCTGAGGCGCTGAACCCGACATTATCACCGAGTGGTGAAAACAAAGGTAGCGTGAGACTACCGCGTCCCTCAAGAAACTGCCCCACATTTTCGAGAAATTACTACTTCAAGTTCATCCCTTCATCACCCAGGGCAGCATACAACTCTTGTTTTAATCCGGGGTCAATCTCGATGACAATGCACCGACTGGTGCCCTTAGCCATTATAGTTGGATCCTCACAACAACCTGCATGTTATGTAACATAGCATACCTTATTCATACATAGGGCACCCTAGGGTAAGGCAACTTTTCCTTAATAATCAATAAATTATAGAAACATCGAACAATCATTGGCAACATCTGCACCCGAGCGTCTGAGTCCGGGCAACGGGAGTCTGAGTTGGCCCTCCCTCGCTGGCATGCTAACGTTCGCCGGATAATCGGGACGCACCCAAACAACAGGCAAAAACAAACCTATGTCGACCCCCTTTAAAACCGTCGGAATCATCGGTAAGCACGGCGCCTCCTCGGCCAGCGACACCGTCAAACAGCTGATCAACTGCCTGCAGAAACAGCAGCTGGAAGTCCTCCTCGACCGGGATTCCCTTGATCTTACCCAGGATCTCGGCAACGACATCACTCTGGTGGATCGCCGCGAACTGGGCCAGCGCTGTGACCTCGCCATCGTCGTCGGTGGCGACGGCACCCTGCTCAATGCCGCGCGTGAGCTGGTGGATCATGACGTCCCCCTGCTCGGTATCAACCTTGGCCGTCTGGGTTTTCTCACGGACATCCCGCCCACCGACCTGAGCACCAACCTGAGTCGTATTTTTGCGGGTGAATACAAGGAAGAGTCACGCAATATGCTGCATGCACAGGTGATCCGCAATGGCGAAACAGTCAGCAACAGCACCGCCTTCAACGACGTGGTGGTACACAAGTTCAATGCCGCGCGCATGATCGAATATGAAACCTTTATCGACGATCAATTCGTCAACACCACACGCTCCGATGGCCTCATCGTCTCCACTCCCACCGGCTCCACCGCCTATGCCCTGTCCAGTGGTGGGCCCATCGTCCATCCCTCGCTGAATGCCCTGGTGCTGGTGCCTATCTGCCCGCACACCATGAGTTACCGACCCATTGTGGTCGACGGCAACAGCCGCGTGGACATTATCGTGCACGACCTCACGCATACCAGCGCCCGGGTGACCTGCGATGGCCAGATCAGTCTCGCCCTCAGCGACGGCGACCGCGTCAGCATCCGGAAAAAACCCCGGCCGATCCGTCTTATTCATCCGCCGGAATACAATTACTTCAGCATCCTGCGCGCCAAGCTGCACTGGGGAAAACGCCTGTAATCGGGAAAAACATCCGCAAATGTTACGCAACATCCACATTCGCCACCTTGCCGTGGTCGATGAACTGAATCTTGACCTGCAACCCGGCATGACCGTACTGACCGGCGAAACCGGCGCCGGCAAGTCCATCCTCATCGATGCCCTCAGCCTCGCCCTCGGCGACCGCACCGACAGCACGGTGATCCGCGCCGGTCAGGCGCGGGCCGACATCAGCGCCGACTTCGACCTCAGCGGCCTTGCCAGCATCAACGACTGGCTCAGCAAACAGGAACTGGACGACGACGATCAGTGCCTGATCCGGCGCACCATCAACCGCGATGGCCCTTCCCGGGGTTACATCAACGGCCGCCCGGTGCCCATGCAGTCCCTGCGTGAACTGGGTGAAATGCTGGTGGATATCCATGGCCAGCACGCCCACCAGTCTCTGTTGCGCCGCGATGCCCAACGGCAGGCATTGGACGCCTACGCCGGCCACCAGAAATTGATCGACGGCGTCGCCGACCAATACCGCCAATGGCACAGCCTGCGCGAACGGCTCGACGAACTCACCACCAACCGCAGCCAACGCGAAGACCGGCTGGAGTTGCTGCGCTATCAGGTGCAGGAACTGCAAGAACTGGCACTCAAGGACGACGAACTCACCGCACTGGAAGAAGAACACGACCGCCTCGCCAACCTCAATCAACTGCGCGAAGGCAGCCAGCAAGTATTGCAGTTGCTGATCGAAAATGAGGACAGCGCCCTCGCCGATACCCTCGAGCGGGCCGCCAGTGAACTGGAACGCCTGCAAGGCTTCGACCCCCGTCTCGGCAACATCATGCAGACCGTGCGCGATGCCGCCATCCAGACCAGCGAGGCCGGTCACGAACTGCGTGACTATCTCGAAGGCCTCAGCCTCGATCCCGAACGCCTGCGGGACATCGACCAACGCCTTGGCCTAATCCACGATCTATCACGCAAGCATCAGGTATCCGCCGCAGAACTGCCGGCCTTGCAACAACAGCTGGAAGACGAACTGTCCGCCCTGAAAGACGCCGACGTGGCACTGGACACCACTGCCCGCGAATTAGCGGCCACCGAGACGGCCTACCGTATCGCGGCAAACAAGCTGCAAGCCAGCCGCCGGCGCGCGGCGAAAAAGCTCGCCAAGGCCGTTAGCGACAACATGCACCAGCTGGGCATGAAAGATGGCTGCTTTGAGATTGCACTGGAGACACGGGAACACTATGCCGCTTACGGCCTGGAGCGCGTGGAATTCCTCGTCAGCGCCAATCCCGGCCAGCCACCGCAGCCCCTGGCCAAGATCGCCTCCGGTGGTGAACTGGCGCGCATCAGTCTCGCCATCCAGGTCATCACCGTCGGCACTGGCAGCATCCCCACCCTCATTTTTGACGAAGTCGATGTCGGCATCGGCGGCGGTATCGCCGAGATCATCGGCCGCCTGCTGCGCAATCTCGGCGACGAGCGGCAAGTCCTCTGTGTCACCCATCAACCACAGGTCGCGTCCCTCGCCCACCAACATTTGCAGGTACACAAACAAAGCAATAAAAAAACCACCGCCACCGACGTGTCACCGCTGACAGCGGAGGCACGGGTCGACGAGATCGCCCGCATGCTGGGCGGATTGGAGATTACCGAACAGACCCTCTCACACGCCCGTGAAATGATCGAGCGGGGGCAACGAACAGCCTTCTAAACGGTACTTACATACTACCTGGCCAGCAGCAAAGGATACCGCTTCATTTCTGAAAAAGGATTTCACTAATACCTTATTCCGGACAATCGGTTCCAAATCAATGAATGTCCTTTCTAACATAGAAAGAAAGTGTATCCTTTATTTTCGACTGATTAGTAAGTATATGCATTCAAAAACGGAGCCAGTGATTATCTTAAATCAGCGAGGTAATCCCCCGGCTCTGCCGGGGAACGCCCAAAGGTTTAACCTATATATCTGCATGTAGTACGAGACACTGCACTAGGTGGGTTAGCCTTATGAACTGAAAGTCCGAATACGGGCCGGTTCGTTTTTTAAACCCACGCCAGCCAGTATTCCCAGGAACTCCTGTAGGATGTGGTGAGTTTCACGAACCGCATCGCTCAAA
>JALTPW010000493.1 GCA_026999335.1 Chromatiales bacterium | reverse complement strand
CCCCAGCTTAAGTCAAGTTTTTGTGGAGGAATTCAAATGGCGAACTGGGTAACACAAGAAATGCAGGCTAGCGACATGCCAGACAAGCGTTTAGAAAAACGCCTTTCAATGATACTCGCAAGCCTGAGTAAGAAGAGTGAGGAGAGTATTCCAGCAGCATGCCAAGGCTGGAGTGAAACAAAAAGTGTCTATCGTTTTTTTGACAACCCGTAACTACTCAGCCCGAAATCTCTCAATCTATTGATTAATCAGTCGATTCTGGTATAAATCCTGTTGTCAGGAAAACACCTATCGACCTAAAAGCCCTCAACGCAACAGAAAAAGACGAATTGATTTTGCTCTTAATTGCGGCAAAACGAGATGCTTGTGACGCAGTGTACTCGTATCGCTGAACTGGAAAAGGAGAACGAGGCATTAAAAAGCAAGCTGGCCACGAACAGTCGTAACAGCAGCAAACCACCCTCCAGTGACGGTTATAACAAACCCAAGCCAAAAAGTCAGCGCAAGATAAAGCGGGCGTTCGAGTGGCGGGCAACCCGGGCATAAAGGCAGCACCTTAAAGCAGGTTGAACATCCAGATCGCATTCATGACCACGAGGTATCACACTGCACGCACTGCCATGCTAATCTATCGAATCAAGCAGTGATCGCTCACGAGGCACGCCAGGTCTTTGATCTTCCGGAAATAAAAGCTGTCGTCACCGAGCATCGTGCACAAATCAAAACCTGCTCTCATTGCGATACGCGTGTTAAGGCCGAATTTCCTGCGGGTGTGACTCAGTCCGTTCAATACGGCAATCGCGTGCACGCGACAGCGACTTATTTCAGTCAATATCAACGGCTGCCTTACCAACGCTTGCAGGAGCTGTTTCACGACCTGTTTCAAATCAAGCTGAGCCAAGGCACGCTCAACAACATTTTGAGCAGAGGCCATCGGCATCTCGAGCCGTTTGAAACGGCCGCCAAGACTGTTTTGAGGGAAAGTGATGTCGTCCACTTCGACGAAAGCGGAATACGCTTGAAGAAGAGCCTGAACTGGCTACATGTTGCATCAACCCAGAAATTGACCTGCTACCATATCGATGCCAAACGAGGACAAGCGGCCATGGATGTGA
>JALTPW010000492.1 GCA_026999335.1 Chromatiales bacterium | reverse complement strand
GTGATGCCATCGAAGATACCCTCAACTACAAGGCCGTGGCCAAGCGCCTGATCGAATTCGTCGGTGACAGCGATTTTCAATTGGTCGAAACCCTGGCCGAGCGGGTGGCCGAGGTCGTACTCACAGAGTTCGATGTGACGTGGGTGCGTCTGCGAGTGAACAAGCAGGGCGCGGTGCGTTATGCCGGTGATGTTGGCGTTATTATTGAAAGAGGTGAAAGAGGTGAAAGAGGCATCGAGCGTGGTGCCCAAGACGGAGAGAACGGCTGATGCCACAGGTGTTCATCGGGGTTGGCAGCAATGTTGAACGTGATACCAGCATTCGTGCTGGCGTCGCCGATCTGCGCGCCCATTACGGTGAGCTGCTTTTGTCATCGGTTTATGAAAGTGAGGCAGTGGGTTTTGCCGGTGATGCCTTTTACAACCTGGTGGTGGGTTTTGATACGCAAGAGTCCGTCGACAGCGTAGCGGATGTGCTAGCCGCCATCGAGGATCGTAATGGTCGCGTGCGTGGCAGCGGGAAATTCGCTCCGCGCACCCTGGATCTGGATCTGTTGCTGTACGGTGATGAGATCATCAGCACGGCGCGCTTTCATGTGCCGCGCGACGAGATTCTGCGCTACGCCTTTGTGCTCTGGCCGCTGGCCGAAATCGCGCCGGATCTGCGCCATCCGGAGGCGGGCAAAACCTTTGCTCAGTTATGGGGAAGGTTTGATAAAGACGGGCCGGTATTGAGGCCGGTTGTGTTTTCTTGGCAGGTGCCGACAACAGAAGGAACTGGCCCGGATATTTTATGAAGTCCTGCCCCGCGCGAGTGTATTGGGTACGAGACGAATGGTATTGACTGATGGCTTGAGAGACCCGGAATACCGTCATTTCCGCGCAGGCGGGAATTCCGTATATACGACCTCCCAGGCCTCCTGGATTACTTGCTTCGCTCGCCTGGCGGGGGTGTCCAGCGTACAAAGGGCTTTTGTCCGGGTTTTCACTGTGTTCTGCCCGGAATGACGGCATTTTCAATGTTAAGTCAGCGCTATTCAGAGATGGGATTTTTTCGGAATTTTTGTCGAATCAAGGCCCTGATGAACCCGTGCCCAGCACGATTTTTTCATGTAAATGCATGAAATATCCAGGTGAGTTCAATGTGCCAATAGCGTCGAGGAGGGAAGTATGAGCGAGGGGTTTGCAGGAAGCAGCACAGAAGTAAAAAAAGACAAACCGCTGATCCTGATCGTCGATGACTCACCGACGATCCGCATGTCGTTGAAACGTGCGGTAGAGGATGAATTTCAGCCGCTGGAGGCGGAGGACGGCGAAGTTGCCTGGACGTTGTTGCTGCAGGATGCCGATATCGAACTGCTGATCACCGACCTCACCATGCCGCATCTCGATGGTTTCGGCCTGATCCGGCGTCTGCGTGAAAATCACGCGGCGCGTATGCAGAATCTACCGGTGATTGTCGTCACCGGGGCGGATGATACCGCGGCCCGTGAGCGCGCTTTTCATGCCGGCGCCAATGATTTTCTGACCAAGGACAGTGATCGTATTGAGCTATTGGCGCGTCTGCGTGCCCATCTCAAGCTGGCGCAGACCATTCGCCAACTGGAGGCCAGTCAGTGCGAGCTGCGGGAGCAGGCCAATACGGATGCGCTGACCGGGCTTGCCAACCGGCGTTTTTTTGATGAGATCGCCGGCAAGGAATTATCACTGATGCGTCGGCAGCAGGATTATTTCAGCGTGTTGATGATCGATATTGATCACTTCAAGACGGTGAATGATACTTATGGTCACCCGATCGGTGATGAAATTCTCAAGCGGGTGGCGGCAACCCTGTCGGACAATCTGCGCGAAGAGGACACGGTGGCACGCATCGGTGGCGAGGAATTCGTGGTCTGCTCACCGGCCACCAACCGGCTGGCCTCCATCGTCCTCGCCGAGCGCTTGCGCAAGGCTGTGGAATCCCTGATGATCGAGTTCGAGGGTCAGCGGATTCCGGTCACCATCAGTCTGGGCATTGCCCTGCGGCCGCTCGATGGTGACGATTTGCAGGCCTTGCTGAGTGTGGCGGACGAGCGCCTGTATCGCGCCAAGCAGGATGGCCGCAATCGTTTCTGTGTCGCGGACAAGGCGTCACAGGATGATGACGGGTTCGCCGTGGACAGGATCTGTCCGCGCATGGACACGGCGCTGGCGATGATACGCCACGGCAATCTGCATCGCCTCAAGCCGCATCTGTCGACACTGCTGCAGGAGTTGATCCCCTTTCTGGAGTTGGTTAACCAGCAGTCGGCAGGGGCGAAGGTCGACGTCGGACGGATGCGTGAAATTGCCGAAAATCTGAAGGAGTAGCTTTTTTCTTTTAGAGTAAACCCATATTTCCCAATCTTTTTTCCTGATATTGTTGCCAGATTAATATCATCCTCATACATTCCCTAAACGGAATACATAAGGAATGCCAAGAGGTATTTATCAATACCGTCAGTGCGGGCACATATCGCCAAATAGTTGGTTAGGGATTGGAATTAATTCTACTCTATTACTTTAATCTCTGAGGGCCAATTCTCCACAGCTCGCCTACCAAAAGTAGGTTCTTTAAGAAAAGCGCCTACTTTTGGTGCTGCGAAACTTAATCTATAAATACCGGGTCAACGCTCTTCTCGTCGCCATACCAGGATACGATTGTTGGCCGGCATTTCATGGTCGGCTACAGGTTGCAGACCCTGTCCCTGAGCTAGTTTATTAAGCGCGGCACGGTCGCGGATACCGCTCTTCGGGTTTCGTTGCTTCAGCCAGATATCGAAGCGCGCATTGCTCTCACTGGTGAATTTTCCATCCCGGTTGAACGGGCCATAAAGACAGAAGCGCCCACCTGGAGTGAGTACCCGCCCAACCCCCCCGAACAGTTTTTCCACTTCCGTCCAGCCCATGATGTGCACGGTGTTGGCACTGAAGACGCCATCGTAGCGATGCCGGGGCCAGGGATCCTGGCTGACGTCCAGTGGCAGCGGCAGGAGTACATTGTCGCCGCCGTCTTCGTTCAGCCAGGTGAGGATGCCGGGGTGGTTTCCGGTGCAGTCGCTGGTTTGCCAGTGCAGGTGCGGTAGTGCGTTGGCGAAAAATACGGCGTGCTGTCCGGTGCCGCTGCCGATCTCAAGAATTTCTGAGGCCTGCGCAAATTCCTCGCGTAGCACGGTGAGGATGGGGTGTTTGTTTTGTTCGCAGGATTCGGCGAAGGGTTTCATGGCCAATGTATTTTCTATGGGTAATCCCGCGCCACTTCAATCGGCGCTAGGGTGCTCTGCCGTGAGCGGTGATCTTTTTAGCTGTTCAACGACCGCCCACCATCCACCGTCAGCACCTGGCCACTGGTGTATTCGGCATCCCGAATCAGGTACAGCACCGCCCGTGCGATATGTTCCGGGCTACCCTGCCGCTTGAGAAAGGTGCGGTTGATGATGCGCTGCTTGGTGACTTCATCCATGTCCGTTTCCGGCCACAGGATGGCACCCGGTGCGACGGCATTGACGCGGATCTCCGGCCCCAGTTCACAGGCCAGCGCCTTGGTCAGCATGACCAGCCCCGCCTTGGCCATACTGTAGATGGGGTGGCGTTTGAGTGGTCGATAAGCGTGAATGTCGACGATATTGACGATGCAGCCGCGGCGGGCTTTGAGGTGTGGCGCGGCGGCCTGGGCGAGGAAAAAGGGTGCCTTGAGATTGGAGCCGAACAGGTCTTCCCACTGCTGCGGGGTGGCTTTGCCGATGGGGGTGGGATAAAAGGTGGAGGCGTTGTTGATCAATACATCCAGTCGTTTCCAGGCCGAGCAGGCGTCACTGATGAGGGCTGGCAGGGTTGCTTCGTCGAGCAGGTCGGCGCAGACCAGCACCACGGAATCGGCGCGTTTTTGATTGAGTTCGCTTTGCAGGGTATGGGCGGCGTTACGTGAGCTGCGGTAATGCAACACCAGGTTTGCCCCCTCGGCATGCAGGGTGCGTGCGGTGTGTGCACCGATGCGATGGGCACCGCCGGTAATCAGCACGACACGCCCACTCAGCGGGCCGTTGTTGGCTTCTGTGGTATCATCCACTGCTTGTCCTCCGAGACCGTTTGAGGGGCGCCTCTAAGCAACGGCTTGTGGCCTCTACACA
>JALTPW010000491.1 GCA_026999335.1 Chromatiales bacterium | reverse complement strand
GGACATTCTGGATTCCCGCCTGCGCGGGAATGACGGTATTCCAAATCTCTCAAGCCTAATTAAGTGTCATTAAATGTCTGATACTTCTATCGCGGCTGATACCCAAAGGGCACCATGGGCCGCTCCCATAGTTTGATTTTTTGTTGCCCTCAAACGGCTAACGGCAAAACAATGACAACACAAAATACACAGACAATGTGCCACCTGACCCTCATCATCCCAGTCTACAACGAAGCCGACGGCCTGCGCCGGCACCTCGATGAGATTTTGTGCCAGCTGGAATCCTTGCCGGCATCTGTCAGCGCCGACCTGCTTGTCGTTGACGATGGCTCCACGGATACCACGCCAGGCATCGTGCAGACTTTATGCGAGCAACGCAGCGACGTCTCGTTGCTGGTGCTGAATCGCAATTTTGGCAAAGAGGCCGCCATCATGGCTGGTCTGGATCACGTCGATGCCGATGCCGTGGTGGTGATGGATAGCGACCTGCAACATCCGCCCACATTGCTGCCAAAGATGATTGAACTATGGTCAGGCGGCGCCGACGTGGTGGAAGCGGTGAAAATATCCCGCAATACCCGCAGTGGCTTGTACCGCTGTTTTGCCAATGCTTTCTACCGACTCTTCGATGCCCTTACCGGCCTCGACCTGCACAATCACTCCGACTACAAACTGCTCGACCGCAAGGTCATTGAAGCTTACCGTTCATTGCCGGAACGCACGCGCTTTTTTCGCGGCCTGGTGAACTGGATGCATTTTCCCGCCGCGCAGATTCCCTTCGAGGAACCAGCGCGTGAGGCGGGCGAAAGCAAGTGGGGTGCACTGCGTTTGCTGAAGCTGTCGTGGCAATCCATCTCGTCCTTTACCGCACTGCCCTTGCAACTGGTGACCCTCCTCGGCGGAGTGACATTTCTTATCAGCCTGCTGCTCGGTGCCAAGGCCCTGTACGACAAACTGTCCGGTCAGGCCCTGGATGGTTTTACCACGGTGATTCTGTTGTTGCTGATCATTGGTAGTGTGCTGATGTTCAGCCTTGGCCTGCTAGGCAGCTACGTGGCGCGTATCTATGACGAAATCAAGGCGCGGCCGCATTATTTGCTGAACCGCAGCAACAGCC
>JALTPW010000490.1 GCA_026999335.1 Chromatiales bacterium | reverse complement strand
AACACGTTTTGCTCATCTTCCGCTGATGCTCTTGGCGTTGCTTGTCCTGATTTTACAAGGCTGTGGTGATGGGGTTCGCGTACTGCCCCCCTCCGATGCCGATCCGACCGGGTATTATACCAATAACGGGGTTTTGGAGGTGATGATGGGCGACAATACGACGCCACGGGTCGCCATATCGGATCTGTAAGGCATGGTAACCGGCGGGCAGCTGATGATGCTGAGTGACACGGAAAACCTAACCTATGTCGGTACGTTTACGGTGAGCGGTAATGATATCAACGGTACCGTCACCGTCTACGAAGCAGACAAGATGACACAGCAAGACGTCCCCCTGACGGGCATGATCACGCAGGGCTCGAAAATAACCGGCACCCTGGGTGGAACCGGTGCGGCCAACGGCACTTTCCATCTGAACTACGCGCAGGATAACGGGCCGGTGGATATGGATACGGTGGTTCGGACTTTTTCCTGGAGACCCATGATTGGGCCTCCTTCGGTTATTCCTTCTCTGAGGGTGAGGGATGATTCCTTGCCTCTGCCGAACTTTGGCTCCATTGGATCCGGCGGTGGTGGTTTTAACAATTGCCGCTTTAATGGTCGAATTAAACCCATTGCCAACACGCACCTCTATACGGTTTCCATCACCATGGCGAGCTGCGTGAATAAAGATATCCTGGCCACACCGGCCTATACCGGTCTGGTTAGTGTGCGCGGCACTGACCGATTGATCCTGGTGCTGACCAACGGGGTGTATGATTTTAGTGGTGAATATTTTGAATGTTTAGTCATATTCTGCACACCACAATAAGGGGCGTGCACGTTCCTAAAGCGGACAGACTGATGACAAATAAAGGAATGCGTAAAAAGCCTGCCTTCATGGTGTGGGGCCAGGGGGTGTTGTTGCTGATCAGCGCCACCACATTGCCGCCGGTGATTGCAGGCCCGACAGGCGGTGCGGTAGTGGGTGGCTCCGGCAGTATCAGCCAGTCGGCTGCCAATACCACCACCATCAATCAAGCCAGCCAGAACATGGCCATCGACTGGCAAAGCTATAACGTCAATGTCAACGAGCGTGTTCAATATATTCAACCCAACGCCTCTTCCACCTCTCTGAAC
>JALTPW010000489.1 GCA_026999335.1 Chromatiales bacterium | reverse complement strand
TCGGTGGCAAATTCTGCGCTCGGCGCTGCAGCAGATCCTGCTCAAAACGTGCCCGCTGCTCGCCGGCATCAGTCAACTCGTGAAAACCGTTGGCCAACTCCACGCCCTGGTAAAAAAGCTCAAAACGTTCAGCTACGGCAGGGGTATCCGCTGAGGATTGACTGATACGTGCAAGGGCCGCTTGTGAGGCGGGGTAATGATAAACGAAGGTGAGGCTCCCCTGCCCCAGACGAGGCTGGATGATATGACTCATGAGCAAATCCAGCCAGCCGTCACGATCCAGTCCGGAAATCCCCGCCAACGCCGGAAAATCCGCCGCGCACCGCGCCAGGATCTCTGCACTGGCCGTATGCGGCTCCAGCCCGAAATGCCGCCAAAACAGCTCGGCATAGGTCGTGCGTTTAGCACGCACAGCGGGCAGCCGCCCAGCGGCCAGCTCGGTCACCAACGCCTCGACCTCATCCATCAGCTGGAAATGATCAAACCCGGGCCGATACCACTCCAGCAGGGTGAATTCTGGGTTGTGTAATCGCCCGGCCTCGCCCTGGCGAAAGGCCTTGCAGACCTGGAAGATGGGGCCACTGCCAGCGGCCAGCAGGCGCTTCATGGCAAATTCGGGGGAAGTGGCAAGGTACAACGGCCACCCCTGTGCCGCACCAGGGCCTGCGTAGCGGGTCTCGAAACTGTGGATCTGTGGATCGGTGGTGCCAGCAGCGGAGAGCAGCGGCGTCTCCACCTCCAACACGCCTTTTCTGGCGAAAAAACAACGCAGGCGCCCCATCAGGGCCGCCCGCTGTTTCAGGGCATCCAGCGTCGCGCTGGGTTGCCATTCTGCGTCTTGGTGTGGCACGTGTGCGGCCGTTTTTCGTCACCCAGGTGTCAGCTCAACTCTTCACCCGACCGACATATTCACCGTTGCGTGTGTCCACCTTGATGACTTCATCGTTCTCCACGAACAGGGGTACACGCACCACGGCGCCGGTCTCCAGGGTGGCCGGTTTGCCGCCACCACTGGCGGTATCACCACGCACACCGGGGTCGGTCTCGACAATGCGCAGCTCGACGAAGTTGGGCGGTACCACGTCGATGGGACGGTCGTTCCAAAGGGTCACGACGCACGAGTCCTGCTCCTTCAGCCACTTACCGTTGTCGCCCACGGCGCTGGCATCGGCGGCCACCTGCTCAAAGGTCTCAGGGTGCATGAAGTACCAGAATTCGCCGTCGTTGTAGAGATATTGCAGATCCGTGTCCATCACATCGGCACCCGGCAGGGATTCGCCGGATTTGTAGGTGCGTTCGACGGTGCGTCCGCTAAGCAGGTTACGCAATTTGACGCGGGCGAAGGCCTGTCCCTTGCCCGGTTTGACGAACTCGCACTCGATCATGGCGCAGGGGTCGTTGTCGATCATGACCTTGAGGCCGGATCGAAATTCATTAGTCGAGTAATTAGCCATTTCAGCCTCTTTCTGGGAATATTGGCCGCCCATTCCGCCTTGCTACAACCCTTAGTCAGGTTGCGCAGAGGCCACAAGCGATTAAAAAGTGCCCGCCATGATACCGCTAAGCACAGACCCCTGTCAGGACACAGATTGGAAAAAGGCCCTGGCCACGGCCATCCGCCAGCCCAGCGAACTACTGCGGGCCGTCGGTCTGCGCACGCAACAGCTACCGGAACCCATCGACGATAGTGCAGTTTTCCCCCTGCGCGTGCCACGGGTCTATGTCGAACGCATGCGCCACGGTGATCCCGCTGACCCCTTGCTGCGACAGGTACTGGCTCTGCGCCGCGAACATGAAACACCCGCTGGCTACAGCCTGGATCCGGTGGGTGACGGCCCGGCCACCCGCCGCCCGGGACTGTTACAGAAATATCACGGTCGCGCACTAATCGTCACCACCGGCGCCTGCCCCATCCACTGCCGCTACTGCTTCCGCCGCCATTATCCCTATGGCGAGGCGCACGCCGGCACGGACGACTGGCGCAAGACCCTCGCTCACATCGCCGCCGACGCCAGCATCAGTGAGGTGATCCTCAGCGGTGGTGACCCGCTGAGTCTGGATACCCCGCGCCTGCGCACCCTCAGTGAGGGCCTGCACGACATCCCACATATCCGGCGCCTGCGCATTCACACCCGCATGCCGGTAGTACTGCCACAGCGTATCGATAATGAATTCCTGGCCTGGCTGGCCGGGTTGCCCTGGCGCACGGTGGTGGTGATCCACGCCAATCACGCCAACGAGATCGATGACGCCGTCCGTCGGTGTCTGCGCCGGATCCAGGCCGCCAACGCCACCCTGCTCAATCAGGCCGTGCTGTTACAAGGGGTCAACGACTCGCTGCAGGCCCTGACGAACCTGGGCGAAAACCTGTTCGAATCCGGTGTCCTGCCCTATTACCTGCATCTGCTGGACAAAGTGCAGGGCGGCGCACATTTTGCCGTCAACGATACACATGCCTGTGAACTGATGGAGCAGCTACGCCGGCAACTGCCGGGCTACCTGGTACCACGACTGGTTCGTGAACAGGCCGGCGCCCCCTATAAACAACATATTATAGTGTCCGGGCATTGAACCGGACAAAACCGGCCCGCCCTCTCTGACAAGTCATTACCTGCCCTCTCTGACAAGTCATTAAAGGCACAACAAAAATCTGCCGAAATACCATTATGAGAGGAGAATGTGGCGTTTTATCCGCAGCGAAGTATACTCTTGTACGTATATACAAAGCTGTAAAAATAAATTCAGGATCGTTCCAATATATAGATTGTGGCCTCTGGCGACTACAGCCTTCAGGTCACGCAGAGACCACAATCTATTATTCGAACGACCCTTAAGAACAGGAGCGAACGTGGCGGGCAATACACTGGAAGGGCTGCTGACTATTCCACACCAACTGCAACCCGGCAGCAATTCATTCCCTACCCGCCCCAAACAGGTGGAGACCTGGGTGACCGCCCTGCCGATGGCCAATATCGGTGAATGCGCACGCCAGATATATACCGCCCTTGGGGAGATGAACCGGCTGATTATTTCGCCACAGGATCGCTTCAAATCTCTGGAAGCCCTGCGCCCGCCCCTATTCGTCATCACTGAAACCCTGAAAAAACACTACATCCGGCAAAACCTGCCACTGTCACCCAAAAATCAGAAAATCGCCGAACTCGCCATCCGACTCAGTTCCGAGATGGCCATGGGCTACAAGTCCGTCATCGAGGACACCCTGGCGAAAAGCTTTTCCCGCCTGAAGATGAAGAGTATCGGCATTAGCATTCATCGTGCCATGCATTATCTCAGCAACGTGTTGCTGTGCGCCTACCAGATCTACATTCACCATCCGGAAAACACCTGGTTGGAACTGAATCGCCTATACCTGTTTGCCGAAGAAAACCAGCTGCACGACAAGGAAATCAAGGACGTCGTCATGGAAAGCGACACACCGGGCAGCACCATCGAGGACAACTACAAGCAGATTCTGCTGCTGGCCTTGGCCAACCCCTATGGTCTACGCCAACATATTACCGACGCAATCTTCAAGGCACTCCAGGAATGGGCGCCTGCCTGCCGCATCCTGCCCTTCAGTGCCTGCGCAGAAATCGAAAGCTGCACCTCGATCAACCTGAACAGCGATGCCGCACCCGGCTTCTTTTGTGACGATGGCGCCACCAACCCCGTTTTTTGCCGCAATGTCGACACGAGCGAAATGACCCGTGTCATCAGCAACGGTATCCTGCCACAGGGTTCAGGTAATAACGGGATTCCTGAGGAAGTACTCAAGCGCCTGGCACTCACCTGGGGCGGCAAGTCCCGGCGAGCCTTTTCACGCACCGCCAGCAATAATAAAATCACCATTACCCTGGGCCTGAGCGCAACACATCATTACATCGACGAAATCCTGCGCCCGCTACGGGTGGGCGTCAGGAGTCTGTGTGCCGGCACCATCGAAAATATCAATGTACAGCCGGTTCTGGGCACACCGGATGACAGTATGGAACTGGACAGACCGGCTCTTTATACCAGCACGCCGGTGTTCGGCATCAGCAATATCGATAATCATACCCCGGATATATGGGATCCTGACTACACCTACCGCGCCTCCAACTCGACCTACAGCATGTCAGCCAACGAGGAAGACGACCGGCGGCGCAAAGAAGCCCTGTTTAC
>JALTPW010000488.1 GCA_026999335.1 Chromatiales bacterium | reverse complement strand
GTTAGATTCACTGAGATGGAGGTAGAGAGATGAGTCTGGTTGACAGCATGCTTACTAAAGAGGATTTTGAGCTTGAGAGACTTAAGGCTCTACATGAGGAGCTTCAGCTGCCTCATGAGTTTTATTTCAGCCCCGACGAGCTTGACTGTCCGCACTGTGGAGAACTCAGGTTCTCAAAGAGACTTTACTACGTTCTTATGAAGCTGAGACTCTTTGTGAAAGAGCCTGTAATCGTGACCTCTGGTTACAGATGTGAGGAATATAATGCGAGGATAGGAGGAGTTCCCAAGTCAGCACACACTAAAGGTATGGCTGTAGATGTCCTTGTAAGGACATCTGGTGATAGGTATCGTATTTTGAACTTCCTCGTGAACGCTGGTATTGACAGGATCGGCATTGCAGATGACTTTATTCACTTTGACCTTGACTATAGCAAGCCAAGTCCTGTGGTCTGGACTTACGGAAGTCGGAGGCATATAGCTTGAGGAGACAAACCATTCCGAAGGAATGGATTGAAGAATATTTTAGGAAGTCTGGAGATGAAGTCCTTAATGTTACCAATCTGCTGGTCACGGACTTTGGCTTTGCAAGTTATGATGTGTTCCCTGAGGAGGGAATTCTGTGGATTTACTCTGTATATGGAGATGGAAAAAGGTGGAGGGAGTTCTTTACAGAACTCGGTAGAAGTCTGGGAGTGAAGAAGCTGCGGTTTGCAAGCAGAAGAACTAACAGAGTTAGGGCTTTTGAAAGGGCTTTTGGCTTCAGACCTGTAGCTACAGTTTTTGAGCTTGAACTGTAGATGTTTAACCGTTAAACATTTACAGAACGGTTGAAGAGGTCTTCTTCAATTCGTGCTATATCTATGGACTCAAGCTCCTGATCCGCAGCCTGTGGAAGGTCATTATCAATCCAGCTCCACACAAGGTCATCATATCTCATATACCAATCCAGAAGAGCCTTTGCGTCAGGGTCTCCGCTGTCAGCATAGGCTTTGAGGTCTGCAAGCGAATCATACATCATATCAGGTTGCGAAAGAATTTGCTGAATTCTCGTCTGTCTGAGTGAGAGCATTTCACTTCTGAGCTTTTGTCTGAGTTCATCTGGCGTATACTCAGGCTCAGG
>JALTPW010000487.1 GCA_026999335.1 Chromatiales bacterium | reverse complement strand
GTCTCGGCCATGTGCGACAAGCCTTTCGATGCGGCGTCCATCAAGCAACTGATTGAAAACATCCTCGATTGAGGGTTTGCGGTCTGTAGGAGCGGGCCATGCCCGCGATGCGCATTTTTCGACAATAAAGGATTAACGCAAAGAAAACCCATGCACAAACTTTGCACTCTCTGCGTTTCATACCTATTCTGGTAAAAACCATCGCGGGCATGGCCCGCTCCTACATAAAGTGGGCTTTTCGTCTGCTCAGTATGCCTGCCGCTGCAAAATCACAAAGCTGTAAGGGTAGGGATTCTTCTCGTCGGCATCGCAGTCCGTGCGTTCCACTTCCAGCCACTGATCCCGGTCGAAATCGGGAAAATGCGCATCGCCTTCCACTTCGGTGTGTACCAGGCTCATGTAGAGCCGATCCGCGTGGGGCAGGGCCTGCGCGTACAGTGACGCTCCACCGATCACCATGACCTCCTCATCTTCCGCCGTGGCCGCCAATGCCGCTTCCAATGATTCAAAGACCTCCGCGCCCTCGGCCCGGTAGCCCGGATTACGGCTGATGATGAGGTTGCGCCGCCCCGGCAGGGGTTTTGCGCCAAAGGACTCGAAGGTCAACCGGCCCATGACGATGGGCTTGCCCATGGTCTGGCGGCGGAACCACTGCATGTCTGCCGGTAGTTTCCAGGGCAGACGATTTTCAATGCCGATGACGCGGTTGTCGGCCATGGCCCAGATGAGGGAGACAGTCATCACGCGGAGCTTAAACCGCCACCGGGGCTTTTATATGGGGATGAGATTCGTAGCCCGTCAGCTCGAAATCATCGAAGGTGAACTTGAACAGATTGTCGATGGCCGGGTTCAGGGTCATGGTCGGCAGGGGCAGCGGCTTGCGATCAAGCTGCTCTTTGGCCTGCTTAAGATGATTGCTGTACAAATGTGCATCACCCAGGGTGTGGATGAACTCGCCCGGTTTCAACCCCGTGACCTGCGCCACCATCAACAGTAGCAGGGCATAGGAGGCGATGTTGAAGGGCACGCCAAGAAAAATGTCGGCACTGCGCTGATAGAGCTGGCAGGACAATCTGCCATCGGCCACATAGAACTGGAAAAAGGCGTGGCAGGGCGGCAGGGCCATGTTGCCGATTTCACCCACGTTCCAGGCCGAAACGATGAGGCGCCGCGAGTCCGGGGTGTTTTTTATCTGCTCCACCACCTGGGTGATCTGGTCGATATGGCAGCCATCGGCGGCGGGCCAGGAGCGCCACTGCGAGCCATACACGGGGCCGAGGTCGCCATTTTCATCGGCCCATTCATCCCAGATTTTTACCCCGTTTTCCTGCAGGTAACGGATGTTGGTGTCGCCGGACAAAAACCACAATAGCTCGTGGATGATGGAGCGCAGGTGCAGTTTTTTGGTGGTGACCAGGGGAAAGCCGTCGGCCAGGTCGAAGCGCATCTGGTAACCGAACACGCTCCGGGTGCCGGTGCCGGTGCGGTCGGTCTTGGTGGTGCCGTGGTCGTAGACGTGGCGCATCAGGTCGAGATACTGGCGCATTACCTGGCCTTCTTTTTTCGTGCTTTGGGACGGGTCTTTGCCTTCGGCTCGGGGTTGGCCGGTGCGGCTTGCGGCTGACGGCGATAGGCCAGCCACAGCAGCACGATGCCGGTGAGGATCAGCGGCGCCGACAGTAGTTGCCCCTGGGTCAGCCAGCCGAAGGCGATGAAGCCGAGGTGGTCGTCGGGCTGGCGGACGAATTCCACCGCGAAACGAAAGACCCCGTAGCCCAGGGCGAACACCCCGGATACCGCCATGCGCGGACGTGGCTTGGCGGAGAATATCCACACAATGAGAAACAGCACGATGCCTTCGAGGAACATCTCGTACAGCTGCGACGGGTGCCGCGGCAGCGGCCCGGCACCGGGAAACACCATACCCCAGGGCAGGTTCGTGGGTTGGCCCCACAGTTCGCCGTTGATGAAGTTGCCCAGCCGCCCGCTGGCCAGGCCGATGGGCACCAGCGGGGCGACGAAATCGGTGAGTTCAAAGAAACTGTGTTTGTACTTGCGCCCGAACAGCCACATGGCCACCAGCACCCCCAGCAGGCCGCCGTGGAAGGACATGCCGCCCTCCCAGAGGCGAAAGATGGACACGGGATCGCTGGCGAAGTGACTGAAGTTGTAGAACAGGGTGTAGCCGATGCGGCCACCCAGCACCACGCCCAGGGCGCCGTAGAAGATCAGGTCGGAGATTTGCTCGTCGTTCCAGCCGGAGCCCGGTTGGCGCGCGCGCCGGCGGCCCAGCCACCAGGCGGCACCGAAGGCGACCAGGTACATGATACCGTACCAGTGGATTTTCAGCGGGCCGAGGCTGATGGCGACGGGGTCAATCTGGGGGTAATTCAACATGGGGGCAGAGTTTACCGCATGTGCCGGGATTCTGCCCTTATCTCGAAACGTGATGCAGCGGTGTTTCAGCCAGTGGTGAGCGACGGGGGATTGTCTGCCGGGCAGCGCCTGAGCGCGCTGTCTGGCACCTCGCCGTTGGTGGCCTGAAAGATGGCGCTGGATTCCAGATAAAAATTCACCATCACCATCAGTACCACCGGCATCACGGCGATGCGCAGCAGCACCGTCTGCAGGATGTCGCGCATGTTGGGATCGCTGGCGCCCTGGGTCAGCAACCAGCCGAGCAGCAGCAGGACGGCGGTCACCGCGTAGGCGATCAGCAGCAGACGGTAGCGGCGCACTGCCAGCTGCCAGTGGGCACAGACAAAAGGCTGGTCATGACCGGCCTGGGCGCGCCGCCAGGTGTAGGCCATCACCGTCAGCGACAGGGCCAGCGGCAGCAGGATGCCCAGCTCGCCGACGCCGGCGGCGATGATGGCCGGGGTCATCAGCAGATGGAACAGCGCCAGGTTGAGCATGAACAGGTTGTGCGGCACCTTGGCCTGTCCGCGGAGGCTGTCTGGGATCCCGACCATAATCATTCAATGATATTCTAATGTTATAGATTGTAAAGCTCGGGTTTTCCCTGGATGTGTATTGGTATTCCTGACTCCTTCATGCATCGGCGCCCTGGCGCAACTGGCTCAGGAAGTCAGTTTCCCTGTGACTGGTCAGCAGCAGGTTTTCCGTTGCCCGCGTCATAGCCACGTATAGCAGCTTGGCTTCGACCACGGGATCGGCCTTTTTGCTGGGCATGTAGCCGATGCCGGAAACCGCCACCATGGGGAATTCCAGCCCCTTGCTGCTATGCATGGTCATGAGCTTGGCGCTGTCCTCGGAAGGCCTGAAGGTCTTGCGGGCCCGCGAGTCCTTCAGCAACTGATGAGGGATGCTTTCTTTGCTGAAACAGCGGGAAAGGACATCCCCCATCCAGTTGGAATGATAGGTCACGCACATGTCGCGCCAGGGCATGCCGCGTTCGTCGTGAAGCCGCCTAGACAGCCAGGCGATGTAGTGAGCCTCTTTCTCGAAACCGGGGAACAGTTTGATGATGGGGGCCGCGCCGTGGCGGCCGGCGCTTTCCGGCTTCACCACGGGAATCCGGTCCTCATCCGGCGAAGTCGAGGCGATGTAGCGCTGCACGAAATCGTCGGCAAATTTGAGAATTTCATCCGTATTGCGGTAGTTCAGTCTCAGAATGGTCGACCGGCCACGGGCCTGCATCCCCACACTGGAAAGACTGAAGTCCAAGCTGCCCTTGTTGTTGTAAATGGACTGCGCATCGTCATAGAGCAGCAGTAGCGAATTGGTGTTGGGGTCTACCATATCGACGATCAGCCGTAACCAGTCCGGTTCGAAGTCGCGCCCCTCGTCGATCATGATGACCCCGTACTGTCCCCGTGGGACGTCACCCCTCGCCACCGCCTCGATCACGCTTTCTACCAGGCGCTCGAAATAAGCCTCTCCATTGGCCGGTCGCGAAATATGGTAGGTCCGCAACTGCTCGCCGCACCAGTCATGTAAAGTGGTAGACGTTGACTTTGTTGCACAACCCGCGGCCTTCCATCATCTCGCGCAGGCGGGCGGCCAGGGTAATGTTGTAACAGAGCACCAGAATGGGTTTACTGAGTAACTTGGCCAAGTACAGGCAGCGGTAGCCGAGAATCAATGTTTTGCCAGAGCCTGCCACACCGTGGATGACCCGATGCCCTTCACCCAGACTGCGGGCTA
>JALTPW010000486.1 GCA_026999335.1 Chromatiales bacterium | reverse complement strand
AGCGGACATGATCCTGCTCGATATCTGGATGCCGGATATCGACGGCATCAGTCTGCTGAAAGAATTCTCCGCCGACATGGGCTTGCAAGTCCCGGTGGTGATGATGTCCGGCCACGGCACCGTAGAGACCGCCGTTGAGGCTACGCGGCTGGGTGCCAAGGACTACATCGAAAAACCGCTGTCACTGGCCAAACTGTTGCACACGGTGGAAAAAGCCCTCGCCACGGCGCCATCCACAGGCCCCAAAAGCCAGCCCCGCTACAGTGCGCCATTGGGCAAAAGTACGCAGATGCAACACCTGCGTGAACGCCTCGAACACACCGCCGCCTTCGATACCACGGTACTGCTGATGGGCGAACCCGGCAGCGGCAAGACCTTCTGTGCCCAATACCTGCATGGCTGTGGCAAGCGTCGCAACGGCCCCTTCATGGACATCCACAGTTGTAGTTTCCGTGACGGCAACGGCGCCGCCCTGTTGCTCGGCAGTGAAAATAGCGACGGTATTACCCCGGGTCTGCTGGAACAATGCCGGGGCGGCAGCCTGTATCTTGATGATGTTGCCGAGCTGGATGCCGACTTGCAGGAAAACCTCACGGCAGCATTGACCACCCGGCAATGGGTGCGCATCAATGGCAGTGAAGTGCAGCACCTGGATGTACGCATTATCGCCGGCACCCGTTACCGCCTGGGGCAGGAGGTACATGCCGGACGTTTCCGCGAGGATCTCTACCATTTGCTGGACGTGGCGCCGATTCGCATCCCGCCGCTGCATGAACATGCCGAAGACGTCACCGAGCTGCTGCAGTATTATGTTAATCTGCTTGGCGACAGGGAGGGTCTGCCTTACCGCAGTTTTTCCGTGGCGGCACAGAATCGCTTACGTCACTATCACTGGCCGGGCAATATTCGCCAGCTGGAAAATCTGGTGCGGCGCATGCTGGTGGGGGGGCTGGAATCACAGATCGAACTGGATGAGGTCGAGATCATCCTCAGCAGCCCGCAGAAAAATGCCAAACCCCTTGCCAGCAATTTCAATCTCCCTTTGCGACAGGCGCGTGAGCAGTTTGAAAAGGCCTATCTGGAATATCACCTGCAGCAGGCGGACTGGAGCGTAGGCAAAGTGGC
>JALTPW010000485.1 GCA_026999335.1 Chromatiales bacterium | reverse complement strand
GAATTTATTCAATATGTTACAACGTGGGCATTGTTGATTTTGAACTCCGAAACTTGAGTAATTATTATCAGATTTATATTTTGAAAACCCCCTATTTTGAGCAAGGTTCGATGATTTTGAATTAGTGTTCTCAATGCCAATATATTTAAATCCAAAATCTTTCGCAGATTCTGCCAAGAAATTAACAAACTTAGTTCCATGTCATCAGGAACGCCGCAGGAACCGGCCTCTGAGCAGATCCCGGCGGCTGAGAGGGCGCTCCTCCAGCCGCTGTGGCGACGCCGCTGGCTCTGTCGTATTACCTTCACCGCTGATATCTGTTGCGGCGGCCGAGCCACGCCTTTCCTCGCCGATCAAGCCCCGCAGCACCGCCTCGGCAGTGGCCACGGTGGTCTCCTGGTCGGTAAATCGGGCCATGGGCGAAAACAGCGTGCACACTTGGTAACGCCCGATACCATCCTCCTCGGCAACGGTGAATTCATAGGCACCGGTGGGGAACTCATGGATGCATTTCTCCGCCATCCGCAGCCCGCTCCAGTCATCACCCTCACGAGGAATCAGCATCAGCCCCATGAACCAGGGCGTGACCATCACACCCAGACTGTGTCCCTGCCAAGAACGAAATCCCACCGCCTCCACACGCAAATCATCATTGATCACCGGCATGTGCCGCATGCGCGCCTGCTGGATACGGCGGAAAGCCCGCTCCAAGCCCTGGCTGAGGTAATCGGGGCAGGTCATTGTCGAATTCCTCTGTGCATTCGTCGCCCTGTGGTGAACGGAACGAAAACCACCCGTGCGCGCTACGGGCAGATGTAGTGTGCGCCATGCGCACAAGATGGATATCCCATCGGCCAAGGTGTTTTGGACGCCTTCAGGAAGCACCCTGGCTCCCTGACGACGGCTCTTGCCGCATATCCAACAGATAATAACTTTCCGCGAGAATGTAATCGAGAAAAGAATGGCACCGTTGCAATGCCACTCGCTAAAATGATGGGGGCGGCCTTGGCGTAATGTGATTTTCAGGCGTTGGCGTGAATTCGCCGTGGGCATTGATCGCGGGCATGGCCCGCTCCTACGGGAGGGTTAAACGACCTCATCTCATCGTAGAGCGGGCCATGCCCGC
>JALTPW010000484.1 GCA_026999335.1 Chromatiales bacterium | reverse complement strand
TTTTGGCCTTGGGCAAGAAGGCAGATGCCATCCAGTATGCCGAGGCCTCGCGGGGATTGAACCAGCCGTGCTCCAGCAGCAGGTTGAGAATCCAGTTGGCCTGTTCGCGCTCGCTACGCGCCGGCGCGGCAAAGTCTTCTTCCTCCTCGTCTAGCACGGGGGGGCGGGTGATGGCCTCCTGAAAGGATTCCAGCACCTGGCCACGGGTAAAGACGCTAGCAATCAGCCAGCGAGCCGTAGAGGCGGGCGTGCAGGATACGCAGGCATTTCTCCACCTGTTCTCGGTATTTGCCGGCGAAAGGGCGGAAGAAGTGTGGTGATTGTCGGTGAAATTATGGCGGCGATTTTGTCAGCAATCATGCGAGAACGCCATGCATGTGCTGGCGGGGATTCGCTGGCCCGGCCTTGCTGTTCCCTTTGCAATTCCACGTCGCTGCCGCAGTTCGCCGTGCTCGCCGGCCATCTTGTGCGCACAGCGCACACTACATCTGCCCGTAGCGTGTGCTGTGCGCACGATGGCCCTGAAGTTCACCCGAGGTTTATTCCATCAAGACATTCTCTGTGTCCTCCGTGCCTTTGTGGCGACCAAGGAAATCATGCGGAAGTCAGGGCAGGCTTGCGAAAGATAAATAACCGGCTATGATGATAAGTAATCAATTGCTCACTTTCTATGCCGGGATGTCCATTTGTCCGGTCTTTTTTTGGGGTGATATGTGAGTAATTGATCACATTTAAAGTGTGCGTCGCGTTCCTCCCCAACGTGAGGGAGGCGGCGGAAGCGGGGAGCAAGACTATCCCTGCGTGGATAAAACAAGCCGACAGCGGACAGAGGGGCCCGGGCAACATGTTGAATAAATTGACGATCAATCGGAAAAGAGGCTCGGCAATACTGTTGCTGGTGTTGGTGGCGATAGTGCTGTTTTTCGCCATTCAACGCGTGCAGCAACGCCTGCAGCCGGTGCCGGTGCAGCCTCCCGCGCCGCTTGCGGTGGAGACCGTGACCCTGACGCCGGCCCCGTTCAGTCTCCGCGCCCGTTACGTGGGCAGCGTGGCGGCCGGGCAGGTGGCGCAGATTCCGGCCCAGGTGGGTGCGCGGGTGATGACGATCAGGCACCGTGAAGGCGACCGGGTCGAGCAGGGTGAGCTGCTGATTCGTCTCGATGACCGTGAGCTGGGCAATGAAACCCGGCGCTTGCGCGCCAATGAGCAGCGCCTGCGCAGTGATCTCGATTATTGGCAGAGACAGAATCGCCGCAACATCACGCTACGCCAGCAGAAGGTCATTGCCGAAAGCCAGCTCGATGAAAGCCGGCGCAGGGTGGACGGGTTGCTGGCTTCCATCGAGGAAAACGCTGAAGCCCTGGCCAATGCGGAGATCCGTCTGGGTTATTCGCGGATCCGCGCGCCCTTTGCCGGACGGATCTCGCGGCTGATGACGGAGGTGGGCGACCTGGCGGTGCCCTTGAGCAAGCCGTTGCTCGAACTGGTGTCTCTGCAAGATATGAAGGCGGTGGTTTCCGTGCCGCAGGTAGATATTGGCCGCTTGAGCCGTGGACTTGCGGTGAATATCGAAATCCTGGCGGCGGATTTGCACCTGGCGCGTCGCATCGAAAAGATCTATCCGTTGCTGGATCCGGTGACGCGCAACGCCACCTTCGAGATTTGTCTCGGCTGTAGGCCGGAGACGTTGCCCGATACCCTTTACCCCGGCATGGCGCTGGCGGCGACGGTGGTGCTGGCCCATCACGACGAGGCCCTGAGCATTCCGCACCATGCCTTGTTGTGGCGTGGGGATGCGCAGGGGGTGTTTTTGTTCGAGGACGGTGTGGCCCGCTGGCGTCCGCTGCAAGGCGGCGCCGTGGAGGAGGGGCGCGTGTTGATCCGCTCGGGCCTGAAGGCGGGGGAGCGGCTCATCGTCACGCCGGATTCCCGCCTGCGGGACGGTCTCGCCGTGATCGCTCCGGCGGCGGCTGAGGTGTCGTCATGAGCTGGCCGCGTTTTTCCATCAATTACCGTTACACCATCTTCGCCTTGCTTATTGGCATCATCGTGATCGGTGCGGTGGCGCGTTTCTCCCTACCGGTACGCCTGTTTCCCGATACGGATCCGCCAGTGGTCACCGTCATTACCGCCTATCCGGGGGTGGCCGCGCGTGATGTGAGCAAGAGCCTGAGTAAGCCCATGGAAGAGGAGTTTTCTGGCATCGACGGGGTCTCACGGGTGAGCTCTATCAGCCAGGCCGGGCTGTCCGTGGTCAAGGTGCAGTTTCACTTCGAGCGGCGCGTGGAAGAGGCGGCGGTGGACGTACAGAACGCCATCACGCGCATCCGCGAGCGCCTGCCGGCAGCCATGCGCGAGCCACAGGTGATGCAGTTTTCCTCCTCGGACAAACCCATTCTCACCCTTGCCCTGCGCAGTGATACTTTGTCACTGCAACAGGTGCGCGAGCTGGCGGACAATGACATCCGCGACCGGTTACAACTGATCGCCGGGGTGGCCACGGTGGATGTGTTCGGTGCCCATCGTCGCCAGCTGGAGGTGGCGGTGCAGCGTGACCGCCTGCGTGATTTCGGCGTCACCATGGCACAGATCTCACGGGCGCTGGATGGCTGGAATCTGACCGAGTCAGGTGGGCGCATCGATCTGGGGGCACGCGAAACGGTGGTGCGTTTCGACTCGCCTCTGGACAGCGCAGCGGCTGCGGCGCGGCTGGTGATCCTGCGTCAGGGCGACCGGCTGGTGCGCTTGTCGGACGTGGCGACGGTGAGTGAGAGCGAGCAGGAGCCGCGTTCCGCCTACCATTTCAACAATGCCCCGGCCATTGCCGTGCAGGTACTCAAGCGCCAGGAGGCCAATACCGTCGATGTGGCGCAAAACGTGCGCCAGGCACTGGACGACCTGGGCCGGCAGTTCCCGCAGGTCGAGTTCGTCGTCGCCGATGATGATGCCATCTTCACCGAGCTGGTGATCAGCAACATGACCACCTCCATCATGTTGGCCATCGCCCTGACCATTGGCGTGGTGTTCCTGTTTCTGGCCAATCTGCGTCAGGCGGGCATCATCGCCATTTCTATCCCGGTGTCGTTTCTGATGACTTTTTCGCTGATGTGGCTGGCGGGCATCGACCTCAACATGATCACCATGTCGGCCATCATCCTCTCCATCGGCCTGCTGGTGGACGACAGTATCGTGGTGCTGGAAAACGTCCATCGGCATCTGGAGATGCCGGGCAAAAGTCCGGCCCAGACGGCCATCGAGGGCACGGAGGAGATCTTTCTCGCCGATCTGGCCGGCACCGTGACCACCCTCTCGGTGCTGATTCCATTGATGTTTTTGGGCGGTTTCGTGGGCAAGCTGTTTTCCCCTCTGGCTTTTACTCTCGGCTTCGCCCTGACTTCGTCCTTCATTGTCTCGGTGACCTTGATTCCGCTGCTTACCGCCCTCTGGCTGCGGCCGCATCACGAGACGCGGGCGGGGCGCCTGGAAAAACTGGTGGCGCCGTTCACCGCCTTCATGGAGGGGCTCCGTGAAGGCTATTTGGCCCTGTTGCACTGGGCCCTGGATAACCCGAAAAAGACCCTGCTGACGGCCGTCATCCTGCTGTTGGTCAGTGTGCGCACCATGGTGTTCATTGGCAGTGAGATGCTGCCGCGCTTTGACTCGGGCAATTTCCAGTTAAGCGTCGACACCCTGCCGGGCACACCACTGGTGCAGACCATGGATGCCGTCTCCCGGCTGGAGGCCTCCCTGTTGCAGCGTGAGGGTGTGGTGGCGGTGAGCACTCAGGCCGGCTTCGAGGCCGGTGCCCACTTTCTTGGTGATCGCGGTGCACTGGATGTCAATCAGGCGAGTATCACCGTCAACCTGTCGCCACGCACTGAGCGCAGTGACACCATCTGGGACGTGATGCGGGACATCGAGGCCGAGGCGGCAACCATCCCCGGCCTGACTCTGGCGGTAGCGAAGGAAAAGGGCGGCACGGCTCGTGCCACCACCAGCGCCCCCATCGATGTGCGTATCAGCGGCGCGGACGTGGCAGAGCTGGATCGTCTCGGCAGCGAGGTACTGGCGATTCTGCAACGGCTGCCCGGTGTGCGCAGCCCTTACAAAAACTGGGCTCTGGACACGCCGGAGACGCGAGTGGAAATCGACCACGCGCGTGCCAGCGAACTGGG
>JALTPW010000483.1 GCA_026999335.1 Chromatiales bacterium | reverse complement strand
ACACAAGCGATGGCCCGATATTATCAACTGGCTGGCGCTATGCGCGGTAGTACTCGCCGTAGTGGCCTGCAAGGATTCAGAGATGAACTTACGAGGTGGCACCATGGTTAAAGCAAGCGCGGTCTATTCGGACGAAGGTGTAATCAAACTGGCCAAGGCGGTCAAAAAGGGCAACAGCCAACAGATCAAGGCGCTGATTGCCGAGGGGGTGGATCCCAATGCCCGGGGCAAGGATGGCTACAACCTGCTGATCTGGGCCATGCTCAACCGCAGTAAAAAAGGCTTGGTGGCCTTGCTGGAGGCCGGGGCCGATCCGGCGGTGCCTAATAACGAAGGCCGAACAATTCTGCACATGGCGGCCATGGCCAATGACCCGAGTTATCTGACCCTCCTGTTGGAGCACGGCGTAGATCCTAACTTGCGAGGCAAGGCAGGCAGATCAGCACTTTGGGATGCCATCGGTGAGGAAGAACAGTTCAAGGCCCTGCTGGCCGCCGGGGCCGATCCCAATGCGAGGAGTAATCCCTTTCCAGATGGGAGTCCGGGAGACACCGTCTTACATTATGCGGCATCGACCAACAGTTCTGAGCGTGTACTGGATCTGTTGGCGGCCGGGGCCGACCCCACCGCCCGTAATGGCCGGGGTAATACTTTTCAGCGAGCCTTTTTCAGGACGTCCGAAGAGATCATGACGACCGAGGGCAAAGCACGGCGGCAGCAGGTGCGTGACTGGCTGCGGGAACGCAATATCCCGGTTGAGGATGGACGATAGCCATGGCCAGTGAACACGCATTAGAGCGCAAAATGGCCGACCTGTCCGAAGCCGTCTATGACCCGGCGCAACAAACCGTCGGTGACTGGATCCGCCTTACCGATGATGAACTGTGGGCGGCAAAGATTGAACCCGACACTCTGGTTGATGAGGATACCGGCCTGAAGTCCGGCCTGTACAAAAACAGTCGTGGCGACGTCGTGCTGGCCTATGCGGGCACCGAATCACTCAAGGATATGTGGGTCAATGCCAAACAGGCATTCGGCTTTGACACGAAGCAATATGAACAGGGCGCAGAACTTGCAGAAAAGGCAGTTGATGTCTTCGGTGACAAACTGAGCTTCACCGGCCACTC
>JALTPW010000482.1 GCA_026999335.1 Chromatiales bacterium | reverse complement strand
GTGTTTCTGGTGTTGGTGGCTCTGGCGGCCCGCACCCAGGGGGCAACGCCGGATCCGGTGCCGCACGCCATGGTGATTACCGGTATCGTGGTTGCCGTATCGGCCACCGCCCTGGCATTGGCGCTGATGCTGCGGGTGCGGGCCGAAACCGGCCGGGCTGAACTTGCCGAAGAGTCGCAGGAATAGTGTCCGGTGTCTTATGTACCCGATATCCACTGGGGGGTGATGGTCATTGTATTGCCACTGGCCGGGGCCGTGAGCTGCTTTTTGTGGCCGCGGCGCGCCGTCCCGTTGGGCCTGATTACCGCGCTGGGTATCGTCGCCGGCGTGGCCGGACTGGGTTGGCAAGTGGTGGAGCTGGGTGCACAGCGTTACGCGGTTGGCGGTTGGGGCGCACCATTGGGTATCGATCTCTATGCCGATGGTTTGAGTCTGTTGATGTTGATGGTGGCAGCGGTGGCGGGGCTGGGTATCAGCGTCTATTCCTGCGGCTATTTTTATCACCCCGATGCTAAACGAGACAAGGCGAAGCACTTTTGGCCATTGTGGATGTTTCTATGGGCCGCACTGAATGCCCTGTTTTTGTCCGCAGATATCTTCAATCTTTATGTCACCCTGGAACTGCTGGGACTGGCGGCGGTAGCGCTGGTCGCGTTGGCAGGCGGAGCGGATGCCCTGACCGGGGCCATGCGTTATCTGTTGGTCAGTCTGCTGGGGTCGTTGTTCTATTTGCTGGGTGTCGCGCTGCTCTATCATGGTTTTGGCAGCGTCGATATCACGCTATTGGCGGAGCGGGTGGAACCGTCCCCCGTCGTGTGGGCGGCGATGGGACTGATGGTTACCGGTTTGCTGCTCAAGACTGCGCTGTTTCCGCTGCATTTCTGGTTGCCGTCGGCCCATGCCAGTGCCCCGGCACCAGTGAGTGCGCTGTTGTCAGCATTAGTGGTGAAGGCATCGTTTTATATTCTGTTGCGTCTGTGGCTGGAGATATTTCCATTTGCCAATGCCGCCCTGGCCCAGCTGCTGGGCCTGCTCGGCGCGGCTGCTGTGCTCTGGGGCGGGTTCCAGGCATTGTTCCAGGCGCGGCTCAAGATGCTGATCGCCTATTCGACCGTGGCGCAATTGGGTTATCTGTTTCTGGCCTTTCCATTGGCGAATGTCATCGGCTGGACGGGGGCGCTCTATATGCTGTTATCCCACGCTGTGGCCAAGACGGCCATGTTCATGGCGGCCGGCAACATCCTGTATTTTGGTGGCCATGACCGCATTGTGGATCTTGATCGTGTCGTGCAGCGTCTGCCCCTGACGATTACCGCCTTTGCCCTGGCCGGCGTCAGTATCATGGGTCTGCCGCCCAGCGGTGGATTTATCGCCAAATGGCTGCTGCTGGAGGCCGCAATTCGTGCCGCTCAGTGGTGGTGGGGGGGCGTCCTGATCCTCGGTGGACTGCTGTCTGCCGCCTGGGTCTTCAAAGTGGTCGGTTATGCCTTTACCCAGTCCGAGGTACCCCATGAAACCAGGACGGTACCTGCCAGTATGGAGTGGACTGCGCTGGTCATGGCCGTGGTCGCCATCCTGCTGGGTCTGTTCGCCCCCTGGCCGCTGGCATTACTGGAAATCGGTTCACCCTTCGGCAGGGAGAATGCCGGATGACGTGCATGGATGCACTAAATTCGCGGGCGCATGGAGCGCAGCAGCGATGACGTGCATGGATGCACTCGCCGCTCATTGGCCTCCATGCCAGCACGGCAGGGCCTGCCCCATGAGCGTCGCGAGTGTTTTGGGTATTTGCACATCCCTGTGCATTGATTCGCGGGCGCATGGAGTGCCGCAGCGATGAGCTGGGATAGCGCGCTGCCACTCTTCGTGCTTGCCAGCTCCCTGTTACCGGGGTTGGTGATTTTCTTTCTGCCCGAAGAGCGCGTTGCAATTCGTACCACCTTGAACCTTGCCGGCGCGGTGCTCAAGCTGGCGCTGGTCGGGGTGATGATCTGGGGTGTTTTTCACGGCTCTCATTACGAGATCCGGCTACCCCTGTTACCCGGATTGGATCTGCTACTGCGTGCCGACTCCCTGTCGATGCTGTTCGTGGTGCTTTCCAGTGTCCTGTGGCTGGTGACCACCGTTTATGCCGTCGGCTATCTGGAAGGCTCGCCCAATCGCAGCCGCTTTTTCGGATTTTTCAGCCTGTGTGTGACGGCAACGATCGGCGTGGCATTGGCCGGCAACCTGGTGACCTTTTTGCTGTTTTACGAGCTGCTGACCCTGGCCACCTATCCACTGATCGTGCACCGTGGTACCGACGAGGCACGGCGTGCCGGCCGTACCTACCTGATCTATACCATCGCGGGTGGCGCCTTGTTGCTGGTCGGCACGGCATGGCTGTACACCCTGACCGGTACCCTGGCGTTCACGGCACGCGGTTTTTTATCCGGCCTGGATGAATCACACAACGGGGTTCTGATCGTCATATTTGTACTCTTGATCGCTGGTCTGGGCGTAAAGGCCGCATTGATTCCGCTGCATGGCTGGCTGCCACAGGCCATGGTGGCAGCCGCACCCGTGAGCGCATTATTGCATGCGGTGGCGGTGGTAAAGGCAGGGGCTTTTGGCATCGTGCGCGTGGTCTACGATGTCTACGGCCTGCAGTTTTCCGCCAGTCTGGGGGTGACCTTGCCACTGGCAATAGTGGCAGCGGTGACCATTATTTATGGTTCGATGCGGGCACTGTTCCAGGATGACCTGAAACGCCGGCTGGCATTTTCCACGGTCAGCCAGGTCGCCTATATCGTACTCGGCATCACCATCGTCGGTCCGCTCGCGGCCGTCGGTGGTCTGGTGCATCTGGTGCATCAGGGCGTGATGAAGATCACTCTGTTTTTCTGCGCCGGCAACCTCGCCGAGACGCTGGGAATTCACAAAGTCAGCGAAATGAACGGGGTCGGGCGGCGCATGCCCTGGACCATGGTCGCCTTTACCGCCGCCGCCTTTGGCATGATAGGTACGCCACCTCTGGCCGGTTTTGTCAGTAAATGGTATTTGGGATTGGGGGCACTGGATGGTGGACAGGGCTGGGTGATTTTTGTCCTGGCTGGTAGCAGCCTGCTCAATGCAGCGTATTTTCTGCCTATTTTGTACGCTGCCTGGTTCAAGGCGCCTCCCGCTGCCTGGCCCGCCGAGCGCTCTTTCGGAGGGCGTGAGACGGCTTGGGCTCTTTTAGCGCCGCCATTGGTAACGGCCTTTCTGACGCTGGCCCTTGGGTTGCTGGCATCCGCACCGTTCAGTCCGCTGCAATGGGCGCGTTTCATTACCCGTCTGGAATACACACCATGAACACCGTCCTGAGCGCATTGCTGCTAATCCTGGTGCCGTTGCTACCGTTGTTACTGGTGTTTCCAGCCCTGCGTTCACGTCTTTCCCGGCCTTGTTATATCGCCCTTTTGCCGGCGCTCATCCTGTTGGCTGTCCCGCAGGCTGTCTCCATTGATTTGCCCTGGCTGTTGATGGGTAGTGGGCTTGGTATCGATGACGGGGCAGACCGTTTGTTGTTGGCGATGTCAGTGTTGCTCTGGGCGGTTGCCGCGAGCCGGTTATATAAGGCCAATGGCAAGCCCGTGGACGATCGTCTGACGAGCTGTTTTCTGCTGACCCTGGCGGGTAATCTGGGGGCGATTCTGGCGACGGATCTGGTGGGTTTTTTCACTTTTTCAAGCCTGATGGGGTACGGATTTTATGCACTGCTGATTGCCGGGGGAGGCGCAGAAACACGGCGGGCCGCGCGTGTCTATCTGGTGTGCCTGATTGTGGCCGATCTGGCGTTGTTCGAGGCCCTGCTGATAGCGGCTGCAACGGCCAGGGATCTTGATGTTGAGGCGGTGCGGCAGGCAATGGCCCAGTCCGCCTCCCCGGGTTTGTATCTGTCGATGGTACTTGCGGGCTTTGCGCTCAAGGCAGGTATTTGGCCGTTGCACTTCTGGTTGCCGCTGGCCTTTCGCTCATCCCCGCCGGTGGTGGCTCTGTTGCTGGGGGCTGTTCCCGTCGCGATTGCACTGCTTGGGCTTGTGCGCTGGCTGCCCCTGGGTGAAGTCAGCCTGCCTGCGCTGGGGTTGGTCATCCAGGTCATGGGCGTGGCTGCCATGTTCTATGCCATTGTGGCAGGGGCAAAACGGGTGCAGCCA
>JALTPW010000481.1 GCA_026999335.1 Chromatiales bacterium | reverse complement strand
ATATTATTGAGGGGAAGGTATCCAGTATGTCGAAGGTAAATAGCGATGCGAAAACGTGGTCTGAAACGGTTTTTGGTCAGGCGGAATTAGGGGATGTGCGCCGCACGCAGCGACTGGTCAAGGTTGGCGAAATGTTAGCCGCACATGCGGGTCATTCGCCCTTGCAGGCAAGTGAAGGTGATAGCGCATTATGTGAGGGGGCATACCGATTGTTCCGAAACGAAGCGGTTGATGCCGAGGCGATTGCGGCAAGCGGTTTTGCGGCCACGGCAGCGCGGGTTGGCGAATATGAAGAGTTGCTGGCGGTGGAGGATACGACGACGCTGTCCTATGCGCATGGCGCCACCGATGAGTTGGGTGATTTGGGCGGGAAAGCCGACAGTCAAAAGCGGGGATTCTTTGTTCATTCGGTATTGTTGGTTGCCCCTGAAACTGAGCGCACTGTTGGTTTGATTGCGCAACATCGCTGGTGCCGTGATGCTGGCCAGCGAGGTCGGCGACGGCAGAACAAAAGCCGCGCCTATGAAGGCAAGGAAAGCTGCAAATGGCAATACGCCTCGGAGCAGATGGAAGGCCAATTGGGTGAGGATATGAGGCGGGTCATCTCGGTCTGCGATCGGGAGGCGGATATTTACGAATATCTGGATTACAAGACGGCACAAGGTCAACGTTATATTGTGCGTGCGGCGTGGAATCGCAAGCTTTCAGAGGAAGAAGACAACCTGTTTGGCAGTGTGGCGCAAACGCCGAGTCTGGGGGAACACACGGTACATCTGGCGCAGCGGGGAGGCCCGCACCGTCGAGTGGCGAGGAAGGTCCGTTTACGCATTCACAGCCAACGTGTCACCCTCCACCCACCACGGCGCATGCATGATGAACTGGAACCCCTGGACGTGAACGTGGTTTTTGCGCAAGAAGTCAAACCACCCAAAGGTGAAGAAAGTTTAAGCTGGTTATTACTCACCAGTGAGCCGGTATCGACCCTGAAGGAGGCGCAAAAGGTGCTGAAAGCCTATAGTTTGCGCTGGCGTATCGAGGATTTTCACAAGGCATGGAAATCCGGTGCGAAAGTGGAACAGCGGCGCATGCAAAGCGCCGACAATCTGGAACGGGTTGCGGTGATTCTGGC
>JALTPW010000480.1 GCA_026999335.1 Chromatiales bacterium | reverse complement strand
TGAACTCGTTGAGTCCACTGAATCCGCTGTGCCCATCGTAGCGACACCGCTTACAGTGCACCCGGCTGTCGTGGAGAGCGTTGTCGTCGAGCCGCTCCCCCGGCCAGCGCGTGTCGGGCTGCCGCCAAGTCAGCCTTCACTGTCGTCAAAGCCCTCGCCGGTCAAAGAGACGCTGGCTGCGCAGATGCCAGCCGCTGACATGCAGATCAGCATGCGAATTCGCCCCCTGGACAATGAACAACGTGCCCAGCAGGCCCTGCACCGTGGCGTAGGTCTGCTGGGGCAGGGCCGTCAGGCCGAGGCGGAGCAGGCCCTGCGCGAAGCCGTACGCCTTGACCCCCGGTCGCCGCGTGCCCACGAGACCCTGGCGGCGCTGTATTTCAACAGTGGTCGTCTCACTGAGGCGCAGACCCTATTGGCCGACGGCGTGCGTTTGTCACCCCGCGCGGCAGGACTGGCGCAGCTCTACGGCCGCCTGCTGGCGGAGCAGGGTGAGCTGGTCACGGCGCTGACAGTGTTGCAGCGGGCGAGCCCGCCACTGACGGAAAACCTCGATTTTCACGCCCTGTTGGCGGCCTTGTATCAGCGTGCCGGCCAGCACGAAGCGGCGGCCCGGGTCTACCGCCAGTTGCTCGCCCAGCGTGGCACGCAGGCGACGTGGTGGATGGGGCTGGGCATCTCGCTGGAGGCGCTGGATGACACCACACCGGCGCTGGAGGCCTACGTCAAAGCGCAGCAACTGGGTGCGGGTCTGAATCCACAGGTGCTGGCGTATCTGGACAGCCGTATTCGTGCACTGGCGCCCCGGCTGGTGGCTGCCGCCAAAGTGGCGCAAAAAGGGGAATAAGGCGTGGCACAATTGAAACGTATTCGACTCGGCGACCTGCTGGTCGAACACAAACTGATTTCTGAGGCCCAGCTCGACGAGGCGCTTGCGGCGCAAAAAAAGACCGGTCGCAAGCTGGGCCGGGTGCTGATCGAGAACGGCTATGTCAAGGAAGACGAACTGCTGAATCTACTGTCGCGCCAGCTCAGCCTGCCCTATGTGGATCTGGCCAGTTATCAATACAAGCCCGAGGTGGTGAAGCTGATTCCGGAGACCACCGCCCGTCGTTACCGTGCCCTGGCCCTGGAAGAGACCCCGGACGGCCTGCTGGTGGGCATGGCCGATCCGACCAACATCTTTGCCTACGACGATCTGGTGCGCATCCTCAAGCGCCCCATCAAGCTGGCGGTGGTGAAAGAGAGCGATTTGCTGCACGGCATCGAGCAGGTCTATCAGCACGGTGCCGAGATCCAGACCCTGGCCAGTGAGATCGACGATGACCTGGCGGAAAATGTCTTCGATCTGGATGCCTTGAATCGTGCCGTCAGTTCCTCCGATGCACCGGTGGTGCGATTGATCGAGACGGTGTTCGAAGAAGCCGTGCGCGCCAAGGCCTCGGATATCCATATCGAGCCGGACGAACAGGTGTTGCGCATCCGCCGCCGTATCGATGGTGTGTTGCAGGAACAGGTGATGAACGAAAAGGCCATCGTCCCGGCGCTGGTGTCGCGCTTGAAGCTGATGGCCGGTCTGGATATCGCCGAGCGCCGCCTGCCTCAGGATGGACGCTTCAATATCAAGCTGAAAGACAAGTCGGTGGATGTGCGTTTTTCCACCCTACCCACCCAGTACGGCGAGGCGGTGGTGATGCGTCTGCTGGATCATTCGGAGGGCGTAAAGGGCCTGGATGAGATCGGCCTGTCCGCGCCCATTAAGGCCCAACTGGAAAAGGCGATCCGCCGGCCGCACGGCCTGCTGCTGGTCACCGGCCCCACCGGCAGCGGCAAGACCACCACCTTGTATGCGGCGCTGAGCGTGCTCAACGATGCGGCGCGCAAGATCATCACCGTGGAAGACCCGGTGGAATACCGGTTATCGCGTGTCAACCAAGTGCAGGTGAATCCAAAAATCGGCCTCGATTTCGCGCGCGTGCTACGCACCACGCTGCGCCAGGATCCGGACATTATTCTGGTCGGCGAAATCCGTGATCACGAGACGGCTGAAATTGCCCTGCGTGCATCCATCACCGGTCATTTGGTGTTGTCGACATTGCATACCAACGATGCCATCAGCACGGTGATGCGCCTGGTCGACATGGGCGTTGAGGACTTTCTCATTGCCTCGGCGGTGCACGCGATTCTCGCTCAGCGGCTGGTGCGGCGCATCTGTGAAAAATGCAGTACCGACTACATGCCTGATGCCGGGCAAATGGCCTGGCTGGCCGGCGTGGTGGGTGAGGAGGCGGCATCGATGTCATTTCAGCACGGTGCCGGCTGCCCGGCTTGTAGCCGTACCGGCTACAAGGGCCGCGTGCCGGTACATGAAATGCTGGAAATCGATGAAGAGTTGGCCGATGCGCTGCGCAACAAAGACTATGCGGGATTTAAGCGCCTGGCGCTGGCACAGAAAGGTTATTTGCCGTTAGTGAAAAATGCGCTGGAACTGGCCGGGCAGGGTGTTACTAGCCTGGAAGAAGTGATCCGTGTTGGTGGTTGGGTGGAGTGAGTCTGATGCAGTCACATGACTTAAACAGTTCAGCGACAATCCTAGCTTTCTCCTTTCAAAAGGGGAGAGGGCTTGTAAAGTCATGTAGGGTGGGCACTGCCCACCAGCAGCGTTTGATGAGCTGGCGCTGGTGGGCAGTGCCCACCCTACAAGGACTACAGCAGCGCAGCGTTATGCGGGGGAGGGCCTGATGCCCCTGTTTCGCTACAAGGCCCGTGACCGCCACGGCGATGCCATCAATGGCACGTTGGAGGCGGCCAGCTCCGATGCAGTGGCGGCACAGCTGCTGGAAGGCGGCATGACACCGGTGGATATTTTGCCGGCGGTGGATGAGAAAACACGCAGTCTGTCTTTGCAAGAACTGTTTCCCGTCAAGGTCACGGATACGGATCTGATCCAGTTTTCACGCCAGATGCACAGCCTGACCAAGGCCGGTGTGCCCATGCTCAGTGCCTTGCACGGGCTGGCGAAGTCCACGCGTAATCCGCTGCTGGCAACGACCATTGCCGAGGTGGCGCAAAGCCTGGAGGCCGGTCGTGATCTGGCCACCGCGCTGAGTGAACATCACGACATCTTTTCCCTGTTTTATATTTCCATGGTGCGGATCGGTGAAACCACCGGCCAGCTCGATGATATCTTTATCCAGTTAGCCAGGTATCTGGAAAAGGATAAGCGTACCCGTGACCAGATCAAGTCGGCCTTGCGCTATCCCAGTTTTGTTATCGTGGCGATTATTGCCGCCATCACTATTCTCAATCTGTTCGTGATTCCAACTTTTGCCAAGGTTTTCGATAATTTTGGTGCCGAGCTGCCGCTGGCCACGCAAGTGCTGATGGCGACCTCCAGTTTTACCGTGGCGTACTGGCCCGAGCTACTGATTCTGCTGGTGGTTTCGATCCTGGGTGCTCGCCATTACGTGCGCACTGAACGAGGGCGTTACAACTGGCACAAGTGGAAACTGAAACTGCCGCTGGCCGGCGACATTATCTATCGCGCCACCCTGGCGCGTTTTATGCGCCTGTTTGCCATGTCCATCCGTGCCGGGGTGCCATTGATCACAGCACTGACCGTGGTGGCGCGGGCACTGGACAATGATTATGTGGAACAACGTATTCTCAGCATGCAGAACGGCATCGAGCGTGGTGAATCCATTACCCGGACTGCCGCCGCCACCGGCCTGTTCGACGCCTTGGTGATGCAGATGATGGCCGTGGGCGAAGAGACCGGCTCCATTGACACCCTGTTGGCCGAGGTGGGTGAGTTTTACGAGGCCGAGGTGGCGTACGACATCGAGCGCCTCAGTGCGCGTATCGAACCCATCCTGACGGTGGTGATCGCCATCATCGTGCTGGTATTGGCGCTGGGCGTCTTTTTGCCCATGTGGAGCCTGTCGGGTGTGGCGATCAAGAACTAGCACATTTTGTATTACTGGGTTTGGCCCGAAATGACGAGAGGGGATCCCGTAGGGTGGGCACTGTGCCCACCCTACATGACTGGCAAGCATGCGACGTTAAGTTTTGCAAATGTCTACCGATAGGTAGAGCGAAGCCGATGGCGGCTCACAGGCTATCGTCGTCGAGCGACCTAATTGAGTGGAGAAGGAAATGAATAGAGCAAATGGTTTTACCCTGAT
>JALTPW010000479.1 GCA_026999335.1 Chromatiales bacterium | reverse complement strand
CGTCAAAACATGAATATCAACGTCACCGTCTAAAGACGGTGGTTTTGACCAAGTTAATGGAAAATAAACCTACTCTCCTCCCTGTCACATTGTCCTTTTCTGGCCCCTGGCCTTCATTCGACCCTCTGTCGCCCCCTCTGTCAGGATTCATTCTCCGGCGCGTGACAGACAGCTTCGATATTGTGACCATCCAGATCGATCACGAAGGCACCATAGTAGGTCGGGTGATATTCTTCACGGAGGCCGGGGGCACCGTTGTCACGACCACCAGCGGCGATGGCGGCAGCATAAAAATCCCGCACCTGTTGACGATTTTCGGCACAAAAGGCAATGTGCATAGGACTCTGTGCCGGGCCACCCTCGCCGAACCAGAATTCAGACTTTCCGTCACGCCCGAAACCGGCCCAACCCTGGACTTCCATCACTTTCCCAATACCCAACGGGGCCAGCGCTGCGGCATAAAATGCCTGGCTTTTTTTACCGTCGGAAACCGCCAGTCCAATGTGATCGATGATCATTGTGCTCTCCTTCTTACTTGGGTTATTTGCCTGATTGGCCACGTGCTCATGCGCGCTCACTCACTTTCCGTTTCTTCCGTCAACGCCAGGATATAGCCATTGCAATCGCGCAGATATAACTCACGCCGACCATAGAAGGTGGTCTGTGGGGGCTTGAGGATGTCGGCCCTGCCCTGCAACGACTCATACAGCGCATCGACACCTTCCAGTTCTATATACAGAGTCAGGGAGGCGCCAATCCCGCACTCGGCCAGCGCCGGCATTTCCTCGACCAGGCTGTTGCGCTGCTGAAACATGAAGGCTACCTGGTCGCGCTGCACCATGGCCCAGTCGAGGGGCTTGTCGCCGGCGGCCGGCAGCTCTTCGACCGGCCGCTCATCGCGCATGGCCATGAGGAGTTCGAAACCCAGCAGATCACGGTAAAAGACCACGCTTTGGGCAACATCCTCCACCATCAGGTTGGGAGTGAGCTTTTTAAAGGTCATGACGTGTTCTCCTTGGCCGTTGATTGCTTGTGCTTATTGATTGGCGTGCCAGTCTAGCGCAGCCCTCCTGACAGCATAGTGTCAGGAGTCTCCTGCACTATCGCAGCCAAGTGCCGGACTTGCCGCC
>JALTPW010000478.1 GCA_026999335.1 Chromatiales bacterium | reverse complement strand
GTGCACAGTTGGTAAAGGAGGGGGAGGCGCTTTTCCGTGATCCTTCACTGAGCCCGAACAAGACCACCTGCAACGATTGTCACACCACCAATGACCTGTTCAAGCCCGGTTTTGCCAAACCTTATCCGCACCCCGTGAGCATGGCCAAGATGCGTGCCGGTGTCGACGGTGAGTTGCATGCCGATGAATTCGTTCAATTCTGTATGCTGGCACCCATGGCCGCGAAAACGCTGGCCTGGGATTCACGCGAACTGGCGGCGTTGACGGCCTATGTAACCGACGTCAAGCAAAAGGATTTTCAGGCCGAGATGCAGGCCAACCCCTGTGCGATGAAACATGAGAATGCCTGTAGCATGAAGCATAAGAATCCCTGTGGGATGAACGGAGGCATGAAGATGCACAATCCCTGTGCCATGAAACATAAAAACCCCTGTGAGATGAAACACAAGAACCCCTGCGGCATGTAACAGGTTTTTTGGCACGACAAACCCCCTCCCCGGCCGGAAGAGGGGGGGCTTTATGGGACAGCCGTGGTGTTGAAGAACGTCATCGAAGACAGCCTCTCCAGTATCAGCCTGATTCGGCAATGGGCCTGCGTTTGCCTGCTGGGCGCGGCGTTTTTTCCGGCAATGGCCGCGCAAGAGGCAGGCCCGACACCGCAGGAAGCGGATTTCCTCGCCCGTCACTGGCAGGGTGACACGATTCCCCCGCAGGGCTCCCCGCCCAAAGATTACTCTCCATTAGAATCCTCACTATCCGCGGCCGATTGCGGCGTTTGTCATCCGCGCCAATATGCAGACTGGAAAACCACCTTGCACAGTCGCGCCATGGGGCCAGGTGTGGCGGGGCAGACGGTGGTCATGCGCGCGAGTGACCCCGCCACGGCACGTATGTGCTGGCGCTGCCATGCGCCACTGACGGAACAGCAGCCGCTGCTACAAGAGCCGGTGGATGGCACTTGGGTGGAAAATCCGGCCTTCGATGCCGGTTTGCAGCATCAGGGCCTGACCTGCGCCGCCTGTCATGTGCGCAGTTATCGGCGCTTCGGCCCACCCGCTCGCGGTGACAGCGAGTCCTCGGCACATGGCGGGTTCAGTGCACAAACGGCCTTTGGCAAGTCCGCCTTTTGCGCGCATTGCCACCAGTTTCCACCCGATGGTCATGCCCTTAACGGCAAGCTGATGGAGAACACCTACAACGAGTGGTTGGCCAGTGACTATGCCCGTCGAGGCATTCAATGTCAGAATTGTCATATGCCTGATCGTCGCCACCTGTGGCGCGGCATCCATGATCCGAAAATGGTGAAAAAGGCCGTGACCATTACCGTGAGTGGGCCGCAGAACCCGCTCAAGGTCGGCGATACACTGGAGGCCATCATCCGTGTGCTGAATAGCGGCACCGGGCACCATTTTCCCACCTATGTGACCCCCAAAGTCTTTGTTCAGGCACAACTGCTCGATGCGGCCGGGGAGCCTGTTGCCGGCAGTCTGCGCGAGGCCATCATCGGCCGCGAGACCACACCGGATCTGTCCCGTGAGATCTATGACACCCGCATCGCAGCGGGGGATTTTGTGGATATCACCTATGCACACCCGCTGCCGAGCCCGGGTCTGCATTTGCAGATCGAGGTGCGCGTCGAGCCGGATCATTTTTACGAACGTTTCTACCGGGGCCTGCTGGAAAGTGGCACAGCGCAAAAAGGCCGTGCCGCCATCGAGCAGGCCTTGGTCAATGCGCAACTGTCGTCATTTGTGATTTTTGAACAGACACTATCGCTCGATATCCGTTGAATGCCATAGCCAGGATGAAGTGCAACGGAATCCGGGATAAACTGCCCGTATGTTCCACAACATGTCCGTTTTCTTGCAGATTTCCCCCAAGTCCCTTTATTACGCGGAGGCGATGTCTTGTTCTCGTTCCTGAAACCACCCCAGCTACTCGATGAAACCACGCTGCAATGGATGTTCGACAGCTTCGCCTGGGCGCTGCGCAACTTCGATGCGCGGATTTTTCGTGACGAGACGATCCTGGTGACACCCAGCAACGAGCATTTTCCCGGCCGCAAATCCAGCGCCGAAGATATGGCTGGGCTGGTTTTCGACAGGGTCAGCTTTTTCGCCGGCATGCAACACTGGCCCTGCCAGCTGGTGGATGAGGATGCCGCGGAGGATCTGCCGTCCCCGGCCCTGCCGGTCGTCGGTCTGGCCCGGGCGATGACGGCGACGATGCCCGTTGCGTTGGTGGCGGCGCAACCCCTACCGGTCATCTATCGTGTGGGTCAACTGCGCGATCCGGAGGTCATGATCGCCCACTTCGCGCATACCCTGGCCCATTATCTCGGCACCACGGCCAACGAGCCCCCGCCCGGCGGTGAAGAAAACTGGCCCCATGTGACGGAACTGTTGGCCGTGTTCATGGGTTTCGGCGTGGCCATGGCGGACAGCGCCAATACCGCCAAAATCCGTTCCTGCGGCAGTTGTTCCGGGCCGGCCGTCGAGCGTGAGAACTACCTGTCCCAGTTTGACGTGACCTATGCGTTGGCGATCTTCTGTTGCTTGAAAGACATCCCAGCCCGTGAGGCGCTAAAACACCTGAAATCCACCCTACGCCCTTTTTTCAAAAAGGCCATGAAGGATGTCGTGCGCAGGGAGTTGCAGCTTCAGCAGCTGCGGGAAGTTACGGCGGCCATTTAATTTGAAGTTCCTTCCTTTGGAAGGCAGACTATCCCTTATTTATCATAAAGATAAATAAAAACGGGGTTCAAAGCGCTGTCTACGCTTTTATTGTCTTCAGTAACTGGTAGGCTTTTTGTTGCGTCTCTGTCGCCTGGGTATCCATGACAAAGTAGGGTTCTGAGGCATCGGCATCACGACGCTTGCAGGTGTTGCGAATGATCGATCTTAAATGGCTAAGTAGCGACTGAAAGCTATGCGCTGGCAAACCCTCAGCCAGTTTTTTGCTGCGCACTTTTTTCTGCATGAGGTGATCGCTTTGCCGGGGCCACGGGATCCCGTGCTCCTTTTTCTTCTTGTGCTTCATCGGCAAAAAGCAGGGGAGACCACGCCTCCATCATATGCCACGTGACGTAGTAGGCCAGCATGCAGATAAACAGATGTGTCCTGACGCGTTTTTCATCGTAGTGGTAGATGGGACGCACTTCCAGATTGGTCGTCTTGATCGAACGAAATGCGCGCTCTACCTGACTGAGTGATTTGTAATCCAAGACGGTATCATCGGCCGTCCGTTTCTCTTTTTTCAATGAACTACGGATCACATAGAGGCCGTCAAGATCGGCTTCTCTGCTGACACTCTCCGCACCGATGGCAAAACGAAACGTCGCCTCGCTGGTGTCGAGCCTGAAGTGTTTCGCCATTTTGTATTGATTGATTACGCGTCCCGCTCGAAGGCCAATCTTGTCAGCCCCTTTGAGCGTGCTTCTCTGCACCATCCCCTGAACCTTCGTGAGTGCAGCCGTTCGACTTGTGGCAAAAGGGTGGCGGCATCTGACGTATTGCCAGGAAAAACAGAGAGTGAGACCGGACAGCCTCTCCCATCGGTATCCAGCATGCAGCGCGTCAAATCGAGCAAATTGACCGGCGTGTATTGAACGGTGAAGTTATCCCCCATAGCGAAAAAGTCTTCTCCATTTTCGAAGAACACACTGAATGGGTATGCAAGGGAAAGGCGGGAGTCCCGGTAGAATTGGGTGTTCGTGTGAGTATCCTGGAAGATCAGTATCAGTTTATTTTGCATCATCGTATTATGTGGAAGGAGACCGATGACAAGGTCATGGTTCCCATCATCGAGGAGGCCAAACAACGCTACCCACTGATTAGCCAGTGTAGCTTTGATAAAGGTTATTACTCAATAGGTGGATTAGCTTTACCCGAAATCGTAGCTTGTTTCATGAGTTTTGGGCTGGCACTATTTAGTCTAGTACCTCAGAAAAGGAGCCGTTAACAATCATTCAGCCCTGCGGATTTTCGTAAAAAATGTAGCTGGTCGAGTAATCACTGAACTCAAAATAGACCTTCTTTTCGCCGGGATTCACGCGCAGGTTCTGATTTTCGTCCAGCACGCCGTAGGGCCGAGGCGTATTGCCGCTGGTACTCACTGCGGTGGTCAGCTTGTCTATCTTGATAAAACGCTTCACCAGCTTGTTACCAGCATAAACATCCAGTACGCC
>JALTPW010000477.1 GCA_026999335.1 Chromatiales bacterium | reverse complement strand
GATACTCCCAAAGAGACTAAGCTGATTGACCTGCGTGCCTTCCTTGCTGAGCTGGGACTGGATCTGCCCGGTGGCGACAAGCCCAGCGCAAAGGATTACGCCACGCTGCTGGAGAGCGTGCGCGAGCGTCCCGATGCCCATCTGATCCAGACGGTGCTGCTGCGCAGTATGAATCAGGCCGTCTATCAGCCGGAAAATCTTGGCCACTTCGGGCTTTCACTGGAAGAATACGCACACTTCACGTCGCCTATTCGGCGTTATCCCGACCTGCTGGTGCACCGCGGCATTCGCCACATTCTGCGTGGCGGCAAGGCCGCAGATTTCGATTATGCCCCGTCCGACATGCAGAATCTGGGCGAGCGTTGTTCCATGACCGAGCGCCGTGCCGATGAGGCGACCCGCGACGCCACCGACTGGCTGAAGTGTGAATACGTGATGGACAAGGTGGGCGAGGCTTTTCCCGGCATTATTACCTCCGTTACCGGTTTTGGTCTGTTCGTGGAGCTGGACGACATCTATGTCGAGGGCCTGGTGCATGTCACCTCGCTGACCAGTGACTATTACCATTTCGATCCGGCGCATCACATCATGCGTGGCGAGCGCAGCGGCAAGTTTTACCGCCTGGGTGACAAGATCGAGGTACGCGTTGTGCGTGTCGATCTGGATGAAAAGAAGATCGATTTTGAGCTGGCCGACAAGGTGCCGGGCGAGCCGCGGCCAGCGCGAAAAAAGAAGAAGACACGCAAGCGTCGCAAGAAGAAGCCGGGCGAGGGTGATCAGCCGCAGGCCGCTGCTGTTGCCAGCGGGGAAGGCGCGCAGGGCAAGGACGGTGAAGCTGCGGACAAACCGAAGAAAAAGAAGAAACGCCGGCGGCGCAGCAAGAAGAAGGGCGGTGACGCCAGCGCGCAGACCTCGGAGCAGACATCGAATGCACCTTCCGACGAGCCGGCCAAAGCATCCATCGACAAGCCGGTGAAAAAGAAGCGTCGTCGCCCGCGCCGTAAGCCAAAACCGGCCAGCGAATGAGCGATTATCTGTTCGGCCTGCATGCAGTGCAGGCCGCACTGGAGCAGGCACCCGACAGTGTGTCTGAATTGTGGGTGGATCAGCGGCGTCATGACAAGCGCATGGCG
>JALTPW010000476.1 GCA_026999335.1 Chromatiales bacterium | reverse complement strand
CAGCGTATTCGGATGAAGATTGAGCCGGATCATCTCCCGGAACAGGCGGCGCTTGGCGGCAGGGTCAAACTCGTCGCGCCGGTACACGTTGCGTGCGTAGGCGTACAGGCTGGCCAGTGCGATGAGGGGGTACAGCCAGGCCAGCAACAGCGAACCGAAGCTGGCGCGCACGGGCAGAATGCGGCGCAGCCGGAACCCGGCCACCGCGGCGAGGACGCGGAGCTTCTGCGCATTGATCAGGAACAGATGGCCGAAATACATGCGCCCGTCCCCGGCAAACCAGAGCGCGTCGAGCTCGTTGGGCGGCATTCTCTTGTAGAAGTCACTCTCGGTAAGCAGATGGCTTACCCTGGCCCGCAGGTGGGAGACATTGGGCGTGGTCAGGATGAGCCGACCACCCGGACGGAGAATACGCGCAAACTCGCGCAGCACCGCCAGTTGATCCGGCAGGTGCTCGATCCCCTCCTGGCAGATGACCAGATCCGCGCTTGCGCTTTCCACGGGCAGGGCCTGCGTGAGATCGGCCGGCCGGCATTCCAGACCCTCGGCCTCGAAGAATTCCGGGAACAGGTCGTAGGCCCGGACATCGGCACCGAGCCTGTGCGCGATGCCCGCCGTGTATCCGCTGCCGGCGGGGATATCCACCACGGCCTTCCCCCTGAGCCAGTCCGCCTCGGACTCCAGGAAGGCCGCGACATACTTCTTGATATTGCTTGAGCCGAGCCATTTCAGCATCGGGACAGGAATACCCCTTATCCTGGTCTACTGCATGCAGCCGACATTTCACGTTGCAACCGCCGTGACTCCCGTCATTTGCCAGATACTGCGCCCAAATGGGGCCGCTGCACATGGCCAATGAATTCTACCCCTGACATGCCATTGCGGGAAACCGTTTCCAGCCCCCCGGCTGAGAAACAGCCGACGGCTGTCATCTGCCTTGCCGATCTGCATGGGGGCATGGACATGGATGCCTTCCGGCTGGCTGCCGCCTTGCGCCCCCGCGTGCCGGTCGTACTCGTTGCCAAAGAGGGCTCTCCGCTGGCCGAGCGCTACCGCGATGCCGCGGCAAAGCTTGACATTCCCATCGAGACCATCCGCTTTCGCACGTTTTTCAGCCCGTCACTTATCGCCGGAGCGCGTGCCGTCGTTCACCGGTACCATATCCGCAACGTGATATTCTTTGGTGCCTCCGAACTGCGATCGCTGTATTTTTCGTTCCTCGGTCTGCCGATCAACCTGATCGTCAGGCACGGGACTACCAAAAGTACGCCAAAGAAAGACCCGCTTCACCGGCTCATTTACAGCGGCGTTCGCTGGCATGTGGCCATCTGCGAACATCTTGCACGCAACGTGAAACAGATCATTCCCTTCGGGCGGTCCGCCAGGCTAAAGGTGATCTATTCCGCCCTGCGCCATATGCCGCACGATCTCCCACCACCCCGGATCCGTGATGGCAACCCGGTCCGCCTGCTTCATGTCGGCCGTGTCGCTCCGGGCAAGGGACACATCGACGCCATTCAAGCCTGCAGTGTCCTGCACGATTCGGGCATCCCTTTCCGGTTTGACATCGTCGGGGACATCTTTCCGCCGTTCGAGAAACGCTTCCTGTCCGTTCTCAATAGCGTGCCATACAAGGACAGCATCCATGTTCATGGATTCCGGAATGATGTGCCCGCCTTCCTGCGCCAGGCTGACATCTTTTTCTACCCCAGCAGCGGGGAGGGACTCAGCAACTCCTTCATCGAGGCCCTGGGACATGGCCTGCTCTGCATTGCTTACTCCAACACCTCCTTTCCCGAGCTTCGCGAGCTGGGCTTCGATTTCCTGATCGCTGAACACGAAAACCTCGACGACCTGCGCGCCAAGCTCGGAGATGCATTGAACCGACTGAAGGAAACTGCCATCCCCATGAAAGTGAATGTTGAGCTTGCAAAGCACGTTTTTTGTCCGCAACGCGAAATCGATCAATTCCTGCAATTATTGAAATAGAAAACAGAGAAGATATCGTCATGTCTTGTTCACGTTCACGAGCGGCTGTCACAACGCGCTCTAGTAACGATCATCCCTTGTGGCGGCGTTGCGCCACGCGGATGGCATCAATCTGGCCTTCTGAACAACAAATCAATATCTGGGCAAATCATCTCATGGTCATTTTCTGTTTCGGAGCCCCATATCTCAAGGAAGTCCGCAGACCCAGTCTATTTTTACTACTAATCTTGTTTCTGATGCGGGGACACTATGTTCGACATCTCGCCGCACCACTCCGTGATCCCGTGATCCTTGCTTTTTCCCTTTACTTTGCGCTTCACGTGATTTGGTTGCTTGGCTCCGACGACCTGAGATACGGCATCAAGATAGTACATGTCGCCGATTATCTCCTTTATCCCCTGCTGTTCTCCACGTTAATTGATCGGCGCTTCATACCCAGGATGATGGGTGCATTGGCACTAGGGCTGGCAGTTGGTGTCTTCTGGGGGCTCGGCATATATTTCGGTATCCTGCCCCCACATCCCCATGGCATCGCACCTTGGGGTGTACCATCCAGCCCTAGTCCTGTAACCAATCCCTTGCCCTGGGCATTTATGCTCTCGGTCTCCGCCGTGCTATTTGTTCTTTATATGCTGAAATTCCGCGAACAACCGCTTCTCATGTTGCCCTTGGCAATGATGACCATTTTCACCTTGCTTACTCTGTTCATCAATCCACAACGCACTGGATGGATCCTGGGTGTGGTACTTCTGTTTGTGATGATATTGATGAAATCCGATAAAAGGCGGCTTTGGCATGCGGCGGTATACCTATTGGCAGCCGGATCATTGGCGCTCCTCGCCTATCAGGAGAACTCTGTATTCCGACAGCATGTGGAAGCCTCAATTTCTGAACTCCATGCTCTCTTTGACAATGGTCAGTTTTCAGGTTCTATTGGGTGGCGTGCTGGCGTTGTCAAATACGGCATTGAGGCTGCAAAGGGCCACTGGTTGCTGGGCCACGGAACAGGCGACCATATTAAACCCATCAAACAGGCATGGCTCCAATCAGAACCTGACCCTGAGCTGGATGTGGATTTTCTTGGACATCCTCACCAGGAATTTATTGGCGCACTAGTTCAATTTGGGATCGTAGGAGTCTTGCTATTTCTAAATATCATTTTTCAGCTTGCGCGGTACCCGGGCAGGGATAATGAAACAAGGATCGCCTTTCGTGTTCTTGCGCTGGCAATTGGCATGTACAGCTTTGTCAATCTGTTTGTAATGCGTAGTGGCGCGACATTGTTCGCGGTGGTAATTGTTGCACTTGGACTAAGAGAGTACTGGGTCGCCAATTCTGAATTCATTCCCATGCACGGAAAGCACCTGGCCGGTTATACAATAGCAGGTGCACTGCTTTACGCTGTGTCGATGCTTTGATGGTAACTCCAACGCAGGCTGGATCCGGCTCTTGTCAAGAGGCAGGAGTTTGATGAGATCCACGATTGACCAGAAAACCGGGCTTTGATAGGGTGTTCTCCGGTAATATCGTCCCTGGTATCGCACTGATCGTTCTGGTGGCATTCCACTCCCGGTGAATTTCAGGTACACAAACCCGAGCTATGCTCGAAACTGGTGTACGGGGTGATTGAAGGAGGCGGCGTACCCTGCTGAAATCGGTTTTGCAGAACTGATGAACAGCAGAGGAGGTACGCCACCATGAGCAAAGATAACGTAGTTGCCTTTCGGTCGCCAGAGGGCATTGAGGATCCGCTGACGGAACTGCTGCGCACCGGTGCCAAGCGTTTGATTCAGCAGGCGATTGAGGCGGAGCTGGCGGAGTTTCTGGCGGGATATGCGGGGCAGGTGGACGCGCGTGGCCGGCGGGCGGTGGTGCGCAATGGTTACCTGCCGGAGCGGGAGATTCTGACCGGGGTGGGCCCGGTGCGGGTGAAGGTGGCGAAGGTGCGGAGCCGGACCGGGGAGCCGGTGGTGTTTCGTTCCTCGCTGGTCCCGCCGTACGTGAGGAAGGCGCGGCGAGTGGAGGCGGCGCTGCCATGGCTGTACCTGAAGGGCATTGCCACGGGGCAGATGCAGGAGGCATTGGAGGTGCTGGTGGGCCCGGAGGCGAAAGGGCTGTCGGCGTCGGTGATCAGCCGGCTGAAGCGGGAATGGGAGGCGGAATATGCCGAGTGGTGCTGCCGGGATATGGGCCGTGACCGCTGGGT
>JALTPW010000475.1 GCA_026999335.1 Chromatiales bacterium | reverse complement strand
GTGGCTAAAAACATGCTTATTTCAACAAATTTAGGCATACCCACAATTAACAGGCTCAAATGTGATATACATTGCAAAATCGGTATTTTATCGCAAAACGGACACATCATATTGAGAGCGCACCCTGTCCATACGGAGTCTCCTTGAGCGCCACGGGCCCCTGGCAGATCATTCCATAGTATCCATAATAGTGCTTCAATGTGCGCCGCAATGATATGACGGTATTTTCAACCGGAGTCAGCGCTATGTGGGGACTGCTAATCAAACACTTAGGCGTCTGGACGGTGAAAACATCCCTGAATCATCTGGCATTATCGAGTGTTGTTGCCTGATTTTTGCTTGAATACTGCGGGGAAACAGGGCAATTATGCTTGATGCTAATAAGTTAGGTATTACAAGCGCAAATTCAATTGTTAGCCTTATGGTTTTGGAAGGTGAATTAATGAAATATATTACATCGGTAGTAGTTGGGTCGTTTTTTACCATAATACTTACTTTTGTGTTAACACCGCTTGTTAATGATAGTTATATATCCATAACAAATCTTGCGCCGGGGCCGGATGGTGAATCAAAACTTCTTGATCTTCTAGTTTTTGTACAGTGGCCTATATATTTTTCAGTAGGCAGTATTGTTGGCTGGTTTCTCCATAAAAAATACCTAACGAATAAGGTTAGATTGTGTGAGGAACGAACCACAATCTGAACCGTTTGTGGACAAGCCCGGTGGTGATGTGGAGTGATTGTTCTTTAATTGAAAATATCTTTTTCGAGTTTGCTGGGTTTAAAGACTGAGGGCAATGGAGGGCAATGGGGTCAGAGGGCAATGAGAGGGCAATGGGGTCAGTTCTCGCATTGTAACAACCCGGAATGCGGTGTAGGCTCAAATCCATGGCAAGACCCCTTCGCATTGAATTTCCCGGCGCCCTCTATCACGTGACCTCTCGGGGTGATCGGCGGGAAGCCATCTTCGAAGATGACGAAGACCGCCTTTTATTCCTGCACACGCTCGCGGAGGTTATTGAGCGATTCAATTGGCTGTGTCACGCCTATTGCCTGATGACCAACCACTATCACTTGCTTGTGGAGACGCCTGATGGAAACCTGTCCAAAGGCATGCGCCACCTCAATGGCGTCT